>CAMLEX010000801.1 GCA_946479055.1 uncultured Bacteroidota bacterium
AAAGGCAAAGATCATTGGAGAAGCAGCTAACGGTCCTCTTACCCCTGACGCTGATGAAATATTTATAAAAAATGGAGTATTGGTTGTTCCTGATATGTATTTAAATGCAGGCGGTGTAACTTTTTCTTATTTTGAATGGCTCAAAAACTTAAGCCATGTTCGCTATGGGCGGTTGGAAAAAAGATTTACCGAAAATATGAATGCTCATATTCTTGGCCAGATGGAAGAACTTACAGGCAAGCGTGTGGTAGAAAGGGAACGGCAGTTTATTATGCACGGCGCTGATGAAGTGGACCTGGTTTACAGCGGTCTTGAAGAAACAATGATAACCGCAACAAGGGAAATAATGAATGAATGGCACAAGAATCCGGAACTACCTGATATGCGTACAGCAGCTTTTGTTGTTGCTATAAATAAAGTAGCCACCACTTACGTGGAGTTAGGAATATTTCCATAAAACATTTTTCAAAAAAATTGAAAGCCCTTGCCGATGCAGGGCTTTTTTATTTAGCATCCATTGATTTGTATTCGCGGCCCTCTGAAAAAATTAGCTAATTTTCAGCATGTGCATAAAGAATGAGTTTTATTATGAACAATGAGCCGCAAATAAGAATTATAGAGGTAACACGATATATTACTCCATTGCGTGAAGGTGGCTCATTGCCTGCTATTGTAGAAGGCGACGATGAATTTTTATACGTATTAAAATTTCGCGGGGCAGGACAAGGAATTAAGGCGCTTATTGCAGAATTGATCGGTGGTGAAATTGCAAGGGCCCTCGGACTTCGTGTGCCCGAAATTGTTTTTGCAAATGTTGATCCTGCTTTTGGCAGAACCGAACCTGACGAAGAAATACAGGACCTTCTTAAATTCAGTACCGGGTTAAACCTGGCTCTTCATTATCTTTCAGGCGCTATTAGTTTTGATCCGGGTGTGGTGAAAGTTGACGTCTTAACAGCATCGAAAATTGTTTGGCTGGATTGTTTTATTACTAATGTTGACCGCACAGCACGTAATACAAATATGCTGATGTGGCACAAAGAATTATGGCTGATAGATCATGGAGCAAGCTTATATTTTCATCATTCATGGACCAATTGGGAAGAGCAGTCCAAGCGGCCGTTTGCGCAGGTAAAAGATCATGTATTGTTGCCGTGGGCTACCGAAATTGAAGCCGTAGATAAAGAATTCAATTCTATTCTTACACCGGAACGCATTAAATCAATCATCGCTTTAATACCCGATGAATGGCTGATAACAGATAATGAACCTGATGCTAACGAAAACAAGAAAGTGTACGAACAATTTTTATTAAACCGTCTTTCTCATTCCATCATATTTGTAAAAGAAGTCAGCGATGCAAGAAAAGCATTTATTTGAGTATGCAGTCATTCGTGTTGTTCCTATGGTAGAACGTGAAGAATTTATCAACGTTGGTATCATTATTTATTCAAAACAAGATAAATTCCTGGAATGCAAGTATTCTCTTAATGAAGAAAGGCTGAGATCTTTAAGTGACACAATAGATATAAACGAAATAGAGCAGCACCTTCAGGCTTTTGAGCGCATTTGCAAAGGTGCTGATGATAGTGGCCCGATCGGGCAATTAGATACAGCTTCGCGTTTTCGCTGGCTCACTGCCACGAGAAGTACAGTGGTGCAGAGTTCCAAAGTTCATTCTGGTTTTTGTGAAAACCTGCAGGAAGCCTTAAAAAAACTTCATACACAATTAGTGCTTAAGCCGGTTCATTAAATTTTTTTTGTTGCGGAGCTTGTACTGAATTTTACTGATCATATCAGCCACTCCGGGGAAAGAATCACACTTGTTGATTTCATTTTTTTGCAGCTTCAATTTTTTTACTTCCTTTATTCCATGAAACTTAAGATAACAGAATTTCTTGGCGTCATGCTCACAGCATTAGTAACCGGCGTATTCTGGGGCACATGGTTTACACTCACCCGTTCGCTTGAAAATTTCCCACCGGCTGAATTTATTCACATTGGCAAAACTATTATTGCCAATGTGGCTATGCCAATGCGTTTTATTATGCCTGTTACTTTATTAATAATGTTGCTGGCCATATGGCAATGTTTCCGGGTGCACAAAACTTCTTTTTATCTATACCTGTTTTCTTTTTTATTAATGGTAATAACACTCATCATTACAGTAGGCATTGAAGTGCCTATAGATAACCAGATAAAACCTGGACTGAAAATACATTGCCTGGCAATTGGCAAAAACTGCGACAGACATGGGATAGCTTTCATACCCTTCGTACTTTCACTTCTATTGCAAGCCTTGCATTTTTTTCTTTAGGAATAATAAACCGTAGAAAATAAAATCACATTACTGATCTAAAAAAATAGCGGATATCAATGGACATTGCTAATTAACTCTTCTACTAAACCCAGCATCCTGTTGTAATGCGATCCTTTCCAATAGATATGATTACAATCCTGGCACTGCCAGAATTCCTTATAATAATTAATAGTATTCTGCTCTAACCGATCCAATATTTTTTCTTTTGAAACCGCTTCCAATATTCCATTACAGAGTAAACACCTGGAGAAGGGATGAACCCGATTTTTTAAATTAAAATGTTCTGCTGCCTGTTTTAATTGAGTAAATGCATTTTCGCTTTTTGTGATGAAAGATTTAACCTGTAAATTTTTAGCAAAGGCAATATTTCTGGAAAGTAATATTCTGTCTTCCACTATTG
The DNA here is from genome assembly GCA_946479055.1 of uncultured Bacteroidota bacterium. The sequence goes on from CAMLEX010000801.1 coordinate 2,721, forward strand.
CAATACGTTCAAGATCT
>CAMLEX010000802.1 GCA_946479055.1 uncultured Bacteroidota bacterium
AATACAAAGGCAAGAGCTGACCCTCGAGGCAAATAAAAACAAAGAAAGGAAAAAGCGGTGGTTTCTCACTTCAGTACAATTACAATATAGGATTTTCTAATCCTACAAGCCTGCCCGAGACCATACACAATTCAGCAGAATTTATGGAGCTGTCCAATGAAGCGAATATTAATTCCGGTCGCCAGCCCATTTATACCCAGGCACAGATTGATCTGTATAAAAACGCCACTGACAGGGTAAAATATCCAAATCATGATTGGCTGGATGATTTGTTTCAACCGGCTCATGTTCAGAACCATTACCTGAACCTTAGTGGTGGAAAAGACAATACCAACTATAACGTGGGTATTGGCTATACTGACCAACCAGGAACAATGATTGGATTTAGTTACAAAAAATATACGCTGGATCTTGGCCTGTCATCCAAAGTGCATAAAAGGGTGACCATTGGTACTAATGTACAAATGCGCTATGGCAACAGGCTCAATCCACCACAAGGCGCCGGTGATATGTTTTTATCTACATTGGCGCAATCGCCTTTGTATCCACCACGGGCTCCTGATGGCAGATGGATAAAAAGAGCTTACTCCAACGAGTTTGGCAATAAAAACACAGTGGCAATAGTGGGAGAAGACGTAAGAACAAGAACGGATGATTATTATTTGCAGGGTAATCTTTCCATGGATATTGAAATAATAAAGGGATTAACATGGGAAACAAAAGCCGGTGCAAATTTTGGAACCAGTAAATTCAATGATTTCCGACCGGTAGTTCAAACCTATTTTTATAACGACATGAGTTCTGCAGGCTTACTGGATGTAGGTACACCGGGCCTTACTGTTGGCAGAAGCGATAATATTTATACGGTTTATTACAGCCAGCTAAACTTCAGGAGATCATTTGGTGAGCATACCGTTTCGGCAATAGGCGGGTTTCAGCAGGAACATAATAAAGGAAGTAATCTCAACGCATGGAGGGCGCAGTATACCACTAATCTTTTAAGGGAACTAGATGCGGGTCCGTCAGCCGGAATGACAAATGGTGGCACATCTTCTGAATGGGCCATACGTTCTGTATACGGAACTGCCAATTATGATTTCCAGGATAAATATTTGTTTGGAACCAGTCTTCGTTACGATGGCACGTCACGATTACCGAAAGATACACGATGGGGTTTGTTCTATTCTTTCTCCGGCGCATGGCGTATTTCAAAAGAATCCTTCATGCAGGATGTGAGCTGGATCAATGATTTAAAAATTCGCGGATCATGGGGCGAATTAGGTAATCAGAATATCGGTACTTATCCCTACCAGGCCACCTTAAGCAACAGGGATTATGCATTTGGCGGCGCGGTAGCCCCTGGTTATTCAGCCAGCACATTGGTTGATCCGGAACTGACCTGGGAAACCACACGGGTATTTGATATAGGAATAGATCTTACTGCATTGAACAATAAATTTTCTTTTACCGCCGACTGGTTTAATAAATACACGTTTGATATCCTTCGTCAATCACAGGTGCCGCTTTGGTTGGGATTGAATGCACCCGTTATAAATGACGGTGCTGTAAGAAATAAAGGATTTGAGTTTACAGCGCAATACCGCGATAATATCAGCAGGGATTTCTCCTATAGTATCGGTGCCAATTTGCAGGCTTATAAAAACAATTTGGAAAAATTTGGAAAGAAAGAAATCGGAGGTACCACCATACGGGAAGAAGGTTATCCGTTGGATGAATATTATTTGTATGTATGGGACGGCATATTCCAAAGCCAGGCCGAAATTGATAAATCGCCCAAACAACCTGTTACTCCTACACCCGGCGATCTGAAAATAAAAGATGTAAATGGAGATGGTGTGGTAGATGATAAGGATCGTACTTATGTAAAAGGCAAATATCCGTCTTACCAATATGCGGTTAACCTGGGCGCTGGGTATAAAAATTTTGATTTCAGTGCACAGCTATATGGATCACAGGGCCAGAAAATATATGTGAGAGGATGGGGTATTGAACCATTCAGGCAGGGCTCTGTTCCTACTACTGATTGGAGAAACAGGTGGACGCCGACGAACCCATCTACCACTATGCCGAAAATATATTCCGCGGATGGTTATGCACCGGTTCAGAATTATGCCTCTACTTATTTCCTGAAAGATGCTTCGTTCATGCGGTTGAAAAATATACAACTGGGCTATACACTTCCGGTCAATATTGTGGGTAAAATAGGAGCAAGATCACTCAGGATTTATTTTGCCGCAGACAATGTATTTACCATAAGCAAATATCCGGGTCTTGATCCGGAAAGAGTGGGTGATGGAAACTATGTAACCTATCCGCAGGTGCGGACATTGACTTTTGGCGCAACAGTTCAATTCTAACTTTTAATTCAAAATCGTATTAAGATGCAACGCTATTATAAAATTATATTACTAACAGGCTTTGCCACCTGTATGTTTTTTGCATCCTGCAAAAAAGGATTGCTGGATGTATCTCCACCTGATCGTTTATCTACTGGCGTATTCTGGAAATCAGAAGCCGATGCTGACCTGGCCTTGACGGGACTCTACAATTTTTTGTATGCCACTGGCGGCAACTGGGCTTGTCAGCAGTATGAAGTAATGGGCTGGGATAATTATACAGATGATTTTTTTGGCAAGCATGATTATGGCGGTGGCTATAATGCAACAAGTTCCGGTATTACACCTAATACAGGCGCCTATGTATTCA
>CAMLEX010000803.1 GCA_946479055.1 uncultured Bacteroidota bacterium
CGTTGAAGATGTAAGGATTGACCCAAATGATCCGGATAAATGGATATACATGGGCAGCAATAACTGGAATGACTATTTTTTTAATAAGACAAACTCTTCGCAAAACCATAGCCTTTCTTTCAGTGGCGGATCGGAAATTGGGAAAGGAAAACCATTCGGATACCTCATTTCTACTGACTATACAAAAGAGAATGGTCTTAACAAATTAGCTAAAGATGATTGGAACCGTTATGGCTTAAGGGCACGTGTTAATTTTACGCCGATCAATGGATTGAAGTTTGATAACAACCTCAATGTTTACCAGACCATTTCATCTGCTCCAAGCTATGCAATTACGGATCTTTATTATCTGCAGCCCACACAGGTAGCTAAAAATCCTGATGGAACATGGGCCAACACCGGGGCAGGAAGATTGGGGGCGCAATTAACAAACGGCGGACGTAATGAGCAAAACCGGTTTGGATTTCATAATATCTTCCGTGGCGTTGTTAGTTTATTAAACAACGATTTGCAGATTACCGGAAGTGCCAGTTTCAAAAGGGAGCTCTGGAAATATAATACGGACTATAAAAAATACAAAATTGGTTATGGCCCCGATGATATACGGGAAGAAGGCGGTAGTGGTTCTGTCAGCATCAGGAACGGTAATGTAAAGCATGATGTATATGACCTTTATGCAAATTATACCAAGCGTCTTGGCAATGATCATGAATTCAAATTAATGGCTGGCTATAACCAGGAAGAATATATATGGTCTTATGAACAGGCATCGAGGGATGTGTTGATTTCTTCTTCGCTTCCTTATATTTCACTGACTACAGGCACGGCCTCTCTCGGAGCTGATTATACTACCTATGCACTCCGTAGTATTTTTGGCCGGTTTAACTATACGTACAAAGGAAGATATATTATTGAAGCCAATGGCCGCCGTGATGGTTCTTCCCGTTTTCCCAAAGAACGCCGCTGGGGCTTTTTCCCTTCTGTTTCCGCTGCATGGATCGCCAGTAATGAGCCATTGCTACAGCCTCTTACCAGATATGTGCCTACACTTAAATTCCGTGCATCTTATGGCGACCTGGGTAACCAAAGCGTAGGTGACTTTGGCTATATACAAACTTTACCTACAGCAAAATCTCCCTATCTTATAAATAACGTTTTCCCAACAATAGTTTCCGGTGCACCTTTACTGCGTGTAGATCCCGATACCTATACCTGGGAAAAAGTAACCACTTTTAACGTGGGTACAGATATTGGGTTATTAAAAAATAAAGTTCAAGTTGGTTTTGATTATTATGTCCGCAAGACAAAAGGTATGTTGGGCCCGGTGGCTGAATTGCCGGGAGTTTTGGGAACAAGTGCGCCAACACAAAACTCAGCCGACCTTGCAACTAAGGGATTTGAATTATCTGTTGGTTACCGGGACAATTTTAATATAGCCTCAAAGCCTTTTACCCTGGGAGCCAGGTTTACACTTTCTGATTCCCGTACCCAGATCACAAAATATAAAAATGACCTGCTTTTGTTAAACAACTACCGGGTAGTACAGTACATTGGCGAAATCTGGGGTCTTGAAAGTGATGGTTATTTCAAAACTCAGGATGAAATAAACAACCTTGACGAGTCAGCTATTGTTCCCTGGGGTGCATTAGACATTGTAGAAGGCTGGCCTAAATACATAGACCAGAACAAGGATAAAAAAATAACATTGGGAAATACCCAAACAGATCCGGGTGATTTAAAACGAATAGGCAATAGTAGCACCAGGTATCGTTATGGCTTCAACCTGGATATGGACTGGAATAATTTTGATTTTTCTGTGTTCCTGCAGGGAGTAGCCAAAAAAGATTTTTATCCGCATCATTACCTGTATTGGGGTCCTTACCAGCAACCTTATGCCGGAGTTTATCCCTGGAACCTGGATTTTTACAGGGCAACTTCTGAAACAGGAGCTGACAGGGACAGGCATTCCCAATCATATATAGCAGCGGGTTTGGCTGATGCTAATACCAGTGCTTATTTCCCGGTACTACAAGCCTGGCTCGCCGATAATAATTATGGCAGCGGATTGGATATACCGCAATCAAAGTATTTGCTGAACGCATCTTATCTCAGGATTAAAAACATGACGTTTGGATATACACTGCCTGCTGCGCTGACAAAAAGATATAAGATCAGTCGCTTGCGGGTGTTTGTTACTGGTGAGAACCTGTTTGAAATTTCTAAGATAAAAAAATACTTTGATCCCGAAGCTGTGGCGGATGGCTATGGATGGGCTTATCCTTTCCAACGCAAATATGCAGTGGGTCTTAATCTCGATTTCTAAGCGTTAAAAATCAGAAAATGAAATAAGCCATAAAATTTTCGAGCTATCATGCCAATCGGCGATGAAAATTTTATGGCGAATTCTCCCGCCTAAGCGGGACAGGCATTTGGCTAAAAAGCAATAAAAAATAAACAGATGAAAAAAAATAATTTTTATATACTAATCTGTAGCATCATGCTGATAGCGGCTGCATCATGCAAGAAAAACTTTATGGATCGTTTTCCGCAAACCGCTATTCCACCCGATTTATTTTTTAAGTCGGAAGAAGATCTGTCAATATATATTAATGGATTGATTTCATTGCCCGGCAGGGGATCCTATGTTAGTGATCAGAACACGGATGATAAAGCTACTACCGGTGCGCAGGAAGTAAAATCTATGATGACAGGTACACCTAAT
>CAMLEX010000804.1 GCA_946479055.1 uncultured Bacteroidota bacterium
GCTTTTCACAGTGATAATACCATGATAAAAGGCGCCGACAGCCTGATGGCAAGCTGGATACGCAACAGGGCCAAATACACATCTGTGATTGATACCATTCACGCAGTGATACCCGTGTACAGCACAGATAAAAAAGAGAACTGGGTATTGGTATGGGCCAAAGAAATCAATACCAGTGCCGGGGGCAAAAAAGATACGGTAGAAGTGATGGAGACCTGGCGTATCAATAAAGACGGCAAAGCAGATATGCTACTGCAATATGACCGGCATGCGAGGAGGAAATGATTTCATAATCATAGACTCCGATCCGGGATGATACAACCCCTGCCGGACAGACAGGGGTTTTGTTTTAGGTCGCCTGTTGCATTCCTTATGGATTATCTGTATACATTTCTGAAACCTGGTTATTCCATGCTGATATTACCTTCCATGTATTTCAGGTTGTATTTGAATTGAGAGAGCCGCCAGCCATGCGGACTGCGTTCAGCTTTGAGATCATAGCTGCCGGTAAATGTCCTTGTGTTGCCTTTGGTAGTTTCTTTTTTATAATGCGTGGCCACGGCATAGCCGAAAACATCTGCTGTATCGCCCTGCACTGTAATTAAGTAATGACCTGCTTGGTGATGTACGGCATCAAGACCGGCAAACCCATCGTCCCACATTTTGCAAACATCTTTTGCTTCCAAATTCCGGGACTCACCTGCCCCGGCACTGCTAGCATCAAACCAGATGGCGGTAGTAAATACTTCTTTCAGCATCTGGTCCCACTGCTTTGCATCGCAATACATAAATAATTTATTGGCAAGTTCTGTGAGTTCTGTTTTATCGGCTATTAATCCGGGTGTCATAAGTTATCTATTTAAAGCCTGAAGTTAAATTGAATATTTAATTGTTGAAGATTCCAACGCATATATCAAACAAAATAATCGGACTGGCTATTGAAGTCCATACTGTACATTGAGATTAAAAGTGTTGAAGTATTAAATGATCTTCACTTAGCCAAACACTTACTTATATGTGAAGAGTTGTATACGATCTATAAATCCTTAGCGGGCTTCTTTGCGAAAAACTTTGTGCCCTTTGCAGTTAAATCTTTTTACCGCAAAGTAGTAACGCAAAGAAAAATACGCAAAGAGCACAAAGCCTTCAACGTTGGAAATGTCAACTTTTTAATTGAATACAAAGTCTGCGGTTGACTTTTTCTATGCCTGCGATTCCCTTTCCTGCTTACCACGATTTATAACTCCGGCAAACAATTTATTTTTTGCCAGCCACTGTAATACGGATGTTTTAAATTTCGGCATCCTTTCATCCATTTTCTTTTTCACCCATTTGGAAATAATTTCAAAAACAATAAAACCGATAACAACAGAAACAATCCATTCGAGGTTGCCGTAAGTTTTTTTATCAAGCACGGTTTTATGACTGGCAAGTCCCCACAAATTTTTGATGCTGCGGGTAGCAAAATAATGGGATACCAACCGGGTGGAAGCCATACCGACAGCAAAACCAAGAAAATTGCCGAGAAAATTATTATAGAGGTATTGTATAAATTTTTGAAAGATATTTTTCATAGCTGGATTTTGAGTAACTAAAATAAGATGCAAAAACTAATAATGCTAATGGATTTAAAAAAATAAAAATTATGTGTCTTACACGGTGGAAATTTTAGGGAAAGGATCTATCTGTCAATGGTACAATTGCATTTTTGCTTTAGGGCTTTTACAAACTCCCTCCCGGTAATCTTCCTTCCTTCAGCGCTTTCACCTGCTCCGGGGCAAAAGCGGCATCAAACAATTCTTTGGATGCATGACAGCAGCGGAACAATTCACCGATAAAATGCATCCGCTCCTCCAGGTTAGCCCAATCAACTGCTCCGCTTTCCAACATGCTGTCCGGCGTCGGATCTGTTTGTTGCAGCAATGCAAGTAGCTCAGCATTGACGAGCTGTTTCAAATCACCGGGGTAAGGCATTGACAGGTCACGCCCAAGGTGCAAACGATTATTCGGCGGAATGGTAAGCGTCATCAGGTGTACGGTTAATGCCTTGCGAAGATGATATTGTATCCGTTGAATAAGTGATTCGATTGCTTTATCCAGCAAACCGGTTTTACCAACAATACGGTTAAAAAACAAAACAAACTTTGAACGGAAACTTATCCCGGAAAACAATTTATCCAGCAACTGTGTTTTAACCTGCTGCGCATCAAACAGGGATCCATTCAATGCATCGGCAATTTCAGGTTGCAGCCGGTTCTGTTCATGAAAACCAATCTGCATGTTGGCCAGCAGGTTTAATTCTGTTTTTTGCTTCGGGTCTTCTTCAAATATAGCCCGGTAATAACAGGCAAAAGCTTTGCGAAGATAATCCTGCCCGGAGGGTGGTGACCCCAGCAGCAACTGTTGATTGAAAGTATTGATATGCGATTGATCGTAAACCGTATCGTCAAAACAAGCAGCCATAAAACGGGAAAACTCACGGGCAATTTCTTCAAATACTTTTTTATTGCCCCTGCTTACTGCATTGCTTGCATGAATGGCCGATGCTGCAAGCATAGTACCCAAAGCAGATTGACGAAGCTGTTCAAAGCTCTGTTGTGTACCCGCCTGTTTAGCCAGCGTAATGACCAGCGACAAAGCGACTTCAATTTCCGGTTCACGTTGAAGCATGGCTTCCAGCGAACGTTGCAGGTCTTGCCGCCGAATGGTTTGACC
>CAMLEX010000805.1 GCA_946479055.1 uncultured Bacteroidota bacterium
CCTCTTCCACAAGGAATCCTCAAAAAACTGGTTTAAGACCGATGAATCTCCCGTTACGCAAAACCTATATTTTATCGATCTTTTAGGCAAGACGGTCGAACTGATTTATCAGGATACCTTTCAGGTCATTACACCACTGGAACTAAATTCTGTCACCCATGCTATCAAGCATTTGGGAAATGGTGCCAATAACCTCATCTACAATAACAGCAAGCCAAAGACCATCAATGGGGCTGTAGATTTTGCAAAAAGCATACAAAAGCCTGAAACGATATCTAAAAGAAACGCTGAGGCGGCAGCACAAATCCGGGAATACATTCATCAGGATTATTACCTGGCTGACCTTATAGAAAAAGGAATTGCATACCACCACGGCAAGCTTCCTCAGCTCATCCGCAACATTGTCGAACAATTATATAAGGATGAGGAAGTGACAAACGTTTTTTGCACTTCCACACTTTTGGAAGGGGTGAACATGCCAACCAAAAACCTGTTTATACTGAACAATAAAAATGGGCTCTCCAAACTCGAAAAAATAGATTTTTGGAATCTGACCGGACGGGCAGGAAGGCTTAACAGGGAACTATCGGGAAACATATATTGTATCCAGCACGAGGATTGCATATGGGAAAACAAGCAGGACCTTTTAGTAAAGGCCCCGATTGAACTCAAGCCGACCATTATGCAGAAAATAGACAGGAACCTCCAGAAAATTGAGAAGATCTTGTCGCAAAAGGATATTAGCGGAACGGAGACGGAAAAAGAGATTCTCAAGTATATCGCCAATATTATCTGCATCGATACCCTTGAGGTTAAGTCTACATACAAAAGCCCCGTTATCGAACAGCTTATCAATACCAAGAAGGATAAGATCATTGCGCTGGCAAAAAGCATTACCCAAAATATCAATGTCCCTTTAGAGATTCTCAACGCAAATCAGTCTATAGAAATAAAGAAGCAGCACAATATCTTTCAGAAAGTACAAAAAGCCCACAGTGAAGGCAGGAATATTAAATTACCTGCAGCCAATAAAGTGAGTTATGAATTATGCCTGAACCTTCTGAATTTTATGTATGATAATTATGATTGGGCGAATGCTGAAAAAAAGATCCAGAAGAAAAACAGCATGAAGTATTATGCTTCGCTGATGAACCAGTGGGTTAACGGTTTTACCTTAAGCCATATCATAGCGCAGTCCCTGGAATATCATGCCAACAATAACCTCACTGTCGATGTAGGGCATAACGAGTTCGTGCCTTTCAGGCGCGGTGACCGAAATCACATGAATATAGTCATGGAGCATGTTATTGATGACATTGAGTATGTATTAAGATTTCTATTTGAAAAATACTTTAATCATTACTACCAGATTGTCAAATATATACTTGGGGAGGAATCCGCAGGGGAAAACTGGGCAACACTGCTTGAATACGGAACACAGAACAGGACGGTCATAGCCTTACAGAATCTTGGCCTTTCCAGGCATACCGCCATGATGGTTTACAGAAAAAACCTAAATGCCCTAAGAATAGAAAACGGTAAGCTTGTCAGCATAAACAAAAGCGAGATTTTGCGGTCTTATAATCCAAGTTCGCTGGAGTACATTGAAATTTATACCCTGCTGTAGATAAAAGTAAAGGCTAACCGAATTGGTTAGCCTTTTCTTTTGATGTCAGGAAAATCAATCCCCATAGCTTTTTTAAATATGGAAAGGATTTTAAATGAGTTCTCCCAGCCACCGCAACACTCCGGACTTAATGCAATAGTGAGGACATCTATCTTATGCATATTCTTATGTAGCAATTCCGCCAGTCTTCGGATAGTTGTATCTGAATACAACTGAAAATACTGACCACGGTTTTTCCAATAAAAAAAATCTAGGTCTAAGTCGATAATCCAACCGCCTTGCATATTTCTAAGCCAATCTTCGTACTGGTCTAAAAACGCTTCTATCTCCTCCTCATATTGCACAAAATCCTCTTTTGAGCCTCCTCTTTTGGTTATAAAAGTGGTGCTTCTGAATAAGCCCGGATATAAGTCGTGAATGTTTAATATAAAATTATCCCACCGGAAAAGTTTTGCTTCGATATCAAATTTTTCTACGGAATATTTTAAATCAAGGAACTCACCAAAACTTAGCTTGTTAAGCTGGATCTCTTTTTCCAAAACCTCCCTTTTGACCAGTTGCTCATCCCCTGATAAGTCATAATGATAATCAATATGTACAAAATTGTACGGTTTCCCGGTATCAATCTCCTGAAGCCAGCACCATGCTGCACACAAGTGATTATCCATAACATACACTTTGTCCTGCCTGTACAAAAAGTTGACACCAACCGGTCCCGACTCGTGCAACTCCTCCGGAATTTCTTTAATCCACATCTTAATTCAAATATTATTTGCGTACACCGTAAGCAATCCTGTTTCTCTCATCATCATATACCGTAAACTCCTGCGTTCCCTCCATTAGGCCATAGGATATTTTTTTCCCTTGAAGGTCATAAATATAAATATATCACTACCGCTGAATATTCCATAACCTATGTAGACGCCCATTGCATTATACAACTGGAATCGGTCAGGTTCGGACATGCGCCCGTAAGATATTCTTTTCCTTGTCACAGCATCGTATATGCCAAATTGATCATCTGTTGTCATAACTGAATTTATAGGTTTAACAAATATATATATATTTGGAC
>CAMLEX010000806.1 GCA_946479055.1 uncultured Bacteroidota bacterium
TATATTCCTCCTAAAAAAGGAAAACAGCATGCATTATATATTGTCCGTGAGTTGCTCAGTAAAGAGCCAAAAGGAAAAGGTACACAGGTAAGTTCAGCACTGAGATATTTTAATAACTCTACTAAACAAAAAAGTATTGCTTTTATATTAAGTGATTTTTTAGATGCCAACTATGAAGATGCTTTGCGTATTGCCGGAAAGAAACATGATGTGATTGGCATTAAGATATATGATAAAATGGATATGGAATTGCCTGATGCAGGATTGATACAAGTGCAGGACGCAGAATCAGGCGAAACAAAATGGATTGATAGCGGCAACGCATTTGTGCGTCAAAGTTATCAGCAGGAATTTTTTAACATAACAGCATACAGTACCCAAACATTTAAAAAAGCGGGTTGTGATCTACTGCATGTACGAACCGGTGATGACTATGTAAAAGTGTTACAACGCTTTTTTCTTAGTCGCAATAAGTGACCATTTATCCTTTGATACAAGCCATGGATTTTTGATTAAATGAGGAATAAATTTTTTTATAAGACCACTATAACTATTATAGCTGTATTTTTTACTTTGTTAGCTGCGGCGCAAAGCAAGACTACCGTTAAAGCTTCGATTGACAGATCGCAGATACTTATTGGCGAGCCTATCCGGTTGACACTGGAAGCCGATATCCCAGAGCATGAAGCGATCCGGTTTTTTCAAACCGATTCCATTCCTCATTTTGAATTTTTAAGTAAACAGAAAATTGATACTTCCAATACAGGCAGAGGTACTGTTTTATCCCAGATCATCAATATTACCAGCTGGGATTCGGGGCATTGGGTCATTCCATCCTTCAGGCTTGGAGAAAATATTGTTACCGATACACTTCCTGTAGACGTAGGATTTTCTCCATTCAGCCCTGAACAACCTTATCATGATACAAAAGACATTATAGAAGTAAATCCGCAGGAAGAGAAGCAAAAAATAAAATGGTGGTATATAGCAGGAGGGGCGGTATTATTAGTGTTGCTCCTTATTTTGTTATTCAGGAAAAAGAAGAAGCCAATTGTTACTGCAATCGAACAACCGGTCGATCCTTATAAAGAAGCAATGGACCAGTTGGAACAATTACAAAGAGAAAAACCCGATACCAAGCAATATTATTCAAGACTGGTGGATGTTTTCAGAAAATACATTGATGCTAAAAAAGGAATTCACTCATTGCAGGCAACTGCGGATGACCTCGTCATTCAACTGAAAAGTCTTAACCTGCAGAAAGAACAATTTGACGACCTGGCCAAATCATTAAGATTAAGTGATTTTGTAAAATTTGCTAAATATGTCCCCTCAACAGATGATGATAAAAATACTTTTGAAATAATAAAAAGATCTATTCAACAAATAGAACAGATGCAATAATGCTATACGACTGGATCAAAAATATTGATTTTGCTTATCCTGAAAATTTCATGTTGTTCGGGCTGATACCTTTATTAATATGGTGGTATTTAAAAAAGTCTAACACCAAACAGGCTGTTATCAAGGTTTCTGCTGTAAAGCCTTTCCGGGTGTCAACTGCCAAAAACTATTTTCGTCATGTACCATTTATTTTAAGATTGCTCGCGGTTTCGGCATTGATTGCTGCATTGGCAAGGCCACAAAAAAGAAATGATCAGCAACAAACTTTAGGAGAAGGTATTGATATTGTCTTGTGTATGGATGTAAGCGGCAGTATGGGGTCAAGAGATATTTTACCTTCCCGTATGGAAGTAGCAAAAGAGGTAGCTGTAAATTTTGTACTCAGTCGTTCCGTCGATAGGATAGGCCTTGTAATTTTTTCCGGTGAAAGTTTTTCACAAGTTCCCATTACAACAGATAGAAATACATTGGTTACACAGATTCAGTCGCTGGAAAGCCGCCGGTATTTAAAGGATGGAACAGTAATAGGAGAAGGATTGGCTACAGCAGTTGATCGATTGTCAAAAAGTGATGCGAAAAGCAGGGTGATTATTTTATTAACAGATGGAAAAGAAGATGCCCCTGATACAAGGCTTATTGATCCGCTGACTGCATTGGAAATTGCTAAAGCAAAAGGAATAAAAGTTTATTCGATAGGTATGGGGGCCATAGCTTCCAGCATTGTAGAGATTACTGGTCATGAGTCTGAAAAAAAGAAGCCAGCTATGGATTTTATAGATGAGAGCCTGCTTCGCAGAATCGCTGAAGAAACCGGAGGCCGCTATTTCCGGGCAAAGGATAAAGAGGGTTTGCAGAATATCTACAACCAGATTGATCAAATGGAAAAATCGAAGGTTGAAATTACATCCTATAAGCGATATGAAGAGTTGTTCTTTCCCCTTGCGATAGCTACCCTGGCTTTTTTGTTTTTAGAAATGTTGCTCCGCTATACCATTTTCAAAAGATTTCCCTGAAAAAATTATTGTTATTCATTAGTGCCAATTAGCATCATTAGCGGCAATTAGCGTTTATCGTGTTTATTCCTGAAATTCGTGTTTTATGAGAGCAACTGTTTACAAATCAACCGGGAGCTGGTACACTGTTAAAGATGATGCAGGGCAATGGCATAATGCCCGTATGAAAGGTATTTTTAAAATAGATATGATCACCAGTACCAACCCTGTTGCTGTAGGCGATGAAGTAGAAGTGGAAGTGGAAGATGAAGCGGAAAAGACAGC
>CAMLEX010000807.1 GCA_946479055.1 uncultured Bacteroidota bacterium
ATACAATAACCTGGAAGGTATCATTACGCATATCCTTAACACTATAGACTTCGATAATATTGAATCATTGAGGCGAGGTGGTTCGCAAGCGAGGCTCTTAATCAGGAACGGTCGTTTCCCGAAAGAAATGAGTGAGTTGATTATCGCTGAATATGAAAAATTATCAAAAAATTATAACCAGGATTATACCGATGTAGCGGTTCGATCATCAGCTACCGCAGAGGATTTGCCCGATGCGTCGTTTGCAGGGCAACAGGAAACATATTTAAATGTTCGTGGCCCCGCCTCTTTAATGGATTCAGCCAGGAATTGTTTTGCTTCTTTGTTTACGGACAGAGCTATCAGTTACCGCCGGTCATTTGGATACGATCATTTTAATGTTGGATTGAGTATTTGCGTGCAAAAAATGGTGCGCAGTGATTTGGGTGCAGCGGGTGTAGCATTCAGTTTAGATACAGAAAGTGGTTTTAAAGATGTCATGATAATTAATGGTTCGTATGGTTTGGGTGAAATGGTTGTACAGGGTTCTGTTTCGCCGGATGAGTTTATCGTTTTTAAACCTGCCTTGCAAAAAGGATATAAATCCATTATCGAAAAGAAATTGGGGGTGAAAGATAAAATGATGGTGTATGGTGACAAGGGAGATGAAAGGGTGAAAATTATTCCAACTGAAAAAGGCTTTCAGCATCGGTTTTGTTTGGATGATGAGCAAATACTCCAGCTGGCCGGCTGGGTTTCTAAAATTGAAGATTATTATTCCCTTATTAAAAAGACATGGACTCCGATGGATGTGGAATGGGCAATAGATGGCTTGAATAAAGAATTATATATAGTCCAGGCGCGGCCTGAAACCATTCACTCAAGAAAAGAGCATAATAAAATTGTAGAATATAGTTTGCTGGAAAAAGATAATCAGAGCAAACTGCTGGTTAAAGGAATTGCTGTAGGAGATAAAATTGGTTCTGGAAAAGTGAATATACTTTTCTCCCTGGATAAACGCGTAATAGAAGGCCATGAGTTTAATCCTGGCGATGTTTTGGTTACTGATATGACGGACCCTGATTGGGAACCCATTATGAAAAAAGCCTCTGCTATCGTAACCAATAAAGGTGGACGTACTTGTCATGCTGCAATTGTTGCAAGGGAGCTGGGAGTGCCTGCCATCGTTGGTTGTGGTGATGCAACCGAGATACTTCCGGAAGGAGCTGAAGTGACTGTGAGTTGCGCTGAAGGTGAAACAGGATTTGTCTATAGTGGATCTATTGCTTTTACCAAAAACGAGTACGACCTGAATGATCTTCCTGCTATTCAAACTCAACTTATGCTTAACGTGGCCTCGCCATCTATGTGCTTCCAGTTTTCCCATTTGCCTAATAAAGGAGTTGGACTTGCCAGGGAAGAATTTATTATTAATAATTATATCCAGGTGCACCCATTAGCATTATTGCGGCATAAGGAAATAAATGACGCGGCTTTAACAAACGAGATTCAAAAAAGGATTTATGGTTACGAAAACGAAGAAGATTTTTTTATTAAGAAACTATCGTACGGGATTGCAAAAATTGCGGCTTCGTTTTACCCTGATAAAGTAATTGTGAGATTCAGTGATTTTAAAAGCAACGAATATTTTAACCTGTTAGGCGGAAATCATTTTGAGCCACAGGAAGAAAATCCGATGATTGGCTGGCGGGGTGCTTCGAGATATTATTCAGAAGCCTATAAGCCGGCATTTGGCCTTGAATGCAAGGCTATAAAAATTGTTCGGGAAGAAATGGGGTTAAACAACGTAGTGGTAATGATTCCTTTTTGCCGCACCGTAAGTGAATTGGTAAAAGTGCAGGAAGTAATGAAAGAGTTTGATTTGGAAAGAGGAAAAAACGGGTTAGAACTATTCCTGATGGCTGAGTTGCCCTCCAATATTATCCTCGCCGATGAATTTGCCAAACATATTGACGGATTTTCAATTGGTTCTAATGATTTAACGCAGTTAACGCTGGGACTCGACAGGGACTCTTCATTAATCGCCCATTTGTATGATGAACGCAATGATGCAGTAAAAGAATTGATTGCTAAATTAATTGAATCAGCCAAAAAGAATAAAGTGAAAGTAGGAATCTGTGGACAAGGGCCATCTGATTTTCCTGACTTTGCTCAATTCCTGGTTGAGAAGGGGATAGATAGTATTTCTGTTACTCCCGATTCGGTAATTAAAACTATTAAAGCAATTGCTTCAGTAGAAAAAATAATCTCTGCAAAAGAATAATTCGGTATATATCTGGAAAAGAAATATATCCTGTTCCGTACGAAATATTCTTTTTCGACAAGCGGATAGAAAAGATTCTCTATTATTTCCTAAACATTTAAAGCATTTTTACGAAATCTATATAGGCCATACCCCTACACCTACTATAATGTAGATATTCCTATGCAGGTTGTAATGTTTGGAACATAGATACCGGTGCAGCTTTCAAAGGCAACCCAACTGTCATGGATGCAGACACTAAGAAATTTATTTTGGCAAAGCGATCCTGTTATCTCATTGTATCCCTGGCAGATGGGTAGAAACAGAGATTCTAAAGTATAAGAAAACAAATGCTCCTCCCATAATAATCGTCTCAAACCGGATAGAATCGGAAATTTTCCTGTTTAATTTTCTTTTCTTTCGTTTTTATTCTTTTGT
>CAMLEX010000808.1 GCA_946479055.1 uncultured Bacteroidota bacterium
ATCGGTCTTGTCATTACTTTTTGTTCGTTACTGAACTGGAGAAAAGACTGTTGCTCATCTCCATTACTGAACAAAATTGTATTTAACCAATAATTGGCCGTAGTACCTGGTTGTTCCCATACAAAAGATTGTTCCCTGTTTTTAAAAAACTCTTTATATAATTCTGCCAGTTTTCTCTTGTTTCCAATAAAATGATGCAATTGCTCCAACTGCGCACAAGCCAATGCTGCATTGATATTCGGCATGCGGTAATTATATCCTACCTGGTCATGTTTAAACTCATAAGCATGAGGCACTTTTGCCGTAGTAGATAAGTGTTTCGCCAATTTACCCATCTTTTCATCATTAGTGACAATGGCGCCACCCCCACCTGAGGTCACAGTTTTATTGCCATTAAAACTGAAAATACCCAACAAACCAAAATTGCCGGTATGCATTTTTCCTACATAACTTCCCAATGATTCGGCGGCATCTTCTACAACAGGTATACTATATGTATTACAAACTGCTATCAATTCTTCTATCCGCAACGGAAATCCGAAAGTATGCATGGGCAAACAAGCCGCTACCCGCTGTCCTGTGGCTTTTATAAAACAAGACCCTTCTTTATTAATTGTGTTTTCCTGCAACCATTCTTTCAACGCCACGGGGGAAAGACCCATGGTGTCTTTGTCCACATCCACAAAAACAGGAGTAGCCCCTGCATGAGCAATAGCATTGGCAGTAGCGGCAAAAGTGAGTGGTTGTGTGATAACGGCATCTCCATGTTTTACCCCGGCTACCAGTAACGCTAAATGCAAAGCGGCAGTACCGTTCATGATAGCAACCGCATATTTAGCGCCGGTTATTTCCTGCATCATTTCTTCAAACCGGGTGACATAAGCACCAACGGAAGAAACGAAAGTGCTTTCGATAGTATCCAATACATATTTTTTTTCATTACCGCCAAAATAAGGCGCATGCAAAGGGATAAAAGCTTCAGGCTCTTTAAATGCGTTACGTATGAATGCCGTTATTTCTTTATGAGATCCTTCTATCGATTGCTTATCCATTACAGGTTGTATATATGGGCCTTGTATTGTTTTAAATTCTCTTTATCCCTGAACCAGGCAATTGTTTCTGCCAGCCCTTCTTCCAGGCTATATTTTTGCTGCCAGTTAGTGAATTCTTTAATTTTTTTATTGGCTCCATATAAGCGGAACACTTCAGATTTTTCAGGACGTAAGCGTTGTTCTTCCGTTACAATCTTTGCGTTGGGATTTATCTGGGTGATCAGTTCCTGGGCCAGGTCACCGACAGAAATTTCTGACTGGCTGGCGATATTACAATCATGACCGATCAGTTTTTCAGACTTTGCAATTTCAACAAAACCATCAGC
Organism: uncultured Bacteroidota bacterium; assembly: GCA_946479055.1. Next base: position 1,379 of record CAMLEX010000808.1, read on the forward strand.
GGTATCTTTTACATATACCAGGTCACGGGTTGGAATTATATCACCCAATTTGATCTCTGTATGTCCATTGAGTAATTGAGTAATAATAGTAGGTATAACAGCCCTGGCAGATTGCCGTGGGCCGAAGGTGTTAAACGGCCTTACAATAGTCAAAGGCAGATCGAAACTGCGGTAAAAAGAATCAGCGATGCAATCCGCTCCAATTTTGGAAGCTGAATAAGGAGACTGAGGTTGCCGCGGATGATTTTCATCAATAGGGATGTATTGTGCCGTGCCGTATACTTCGCTGGTAGAGGTTACCAATACCCGTTTCACCCCCAGGTCGCGGGCAGCCTGTACAACATTCAAGGTTCCTTTTACATTAGTATCAATATAAGAATCGGGGGAATGATAGCTGAAAGGTATCGCTATCAATGCTGCCAGGTGAAAAACGACATCAATATCTTTCATTGCGGTTCGTACGCCATTTGGATCACGGATATCACCTGCAAATATTTCAATATTCTTTAGTTGATCTTTTGATAACGTGTCGAGCCATCCCCAGCTATTGAAGGAATTGTAATAGACAAATGCTTTAACCTTGCAGCCCTCTGCCAATAATCTTTCGGTAAGATGGCTTCCGATGAATCCATCTGCACCGGTAATAAGTACCCGTTTTCCTTTTAAATCCATAATTTATTTAATCATGTTTTTTAAATATTCTCCATATCCACTTTTGGTAAGCTCCTTGGCAATAGTAGCCAACTGTTCTTTATTAATAAAACCATTCCGATAAGCTATTTCTTCAATACAGCCGATTTTTGTCCCTTGCCTTTTTTCGATCACCCTTACAAATTCACTGGCATCGCTAAGTGAATCAAAAGTACCTGTATCCAGCCAGGCTGTACCCCGGTCCAGCACGGCAACTTTTAATTTTCCCTGCTGTAAGTATTCTTTGTTCACATCGGTTATTTCATACTCTCCTCTTGCAGATGGTTTCAGTTCCCTGGCGATCTTCACTACTTTGTTATCATAAAAATATAAACCGGGAACTGCATAGTTTGATTTCGCTTGAGCTGGTTTTTCTTCAATGCTGATAGCTTTCATATCCCCATCAAATTCCACTACCCCATACCGTTCGGGGTCACTGACCTGGTAAGCAAATACGTAACCTCCTTCTATTTCATTTAATGCTTTTAGCTGACTGCCAAGGCCAGTGCCATAAAAAATATTATCACCTAAAACCAATGCTACTTTATCGTTGCCGATAAAATCGGCGCCAATAACAAACGCCTGGGCCAGGCCATTGGGAACTTCCTGGAT
>CAMLEX010000809.1 GCA_946479055.1 uncultured Bacteroidota bacterium
AGCAATAGGCGGCAACCTGCCAACATCAGCAGCTATGTGTGGCAATGTAGTAGTGTGGAAGCCGGCCAATACACAAGTGTACGCCGCACAAATGACTATGCGAATTTTGAAAGAAGCCGGCTTGCCTGATGGTGTGATCAATTTGATTTACGTAGATGGTCCAACATTGGGTAAAGTATGTTTTAATCATAAAGATTTTGCTGGTGTACATTTTACAGGTTCTACCGGTGTGTTCAACAATATGTGGGAAACGATCGGTAAGAATATGGGAATGTATAAATCCTATCCACGTATTGTTGGCGAAACAGGAGGAAAGGATTTTGTGATTGCGCATAAAAGTGCTGACCCTGATGTGGTAGCCACAGCTTTGTTGCGTGGAGCTTTTGAATTCCAGGGACAAAAATGCTCGGCAGCGTCAAGAGCTTATATTCCGTCGAATATAGCAGAAGAGGTAAAGAAAAAAATGATAGCGGGAGTGAAGAGTTTTAAGATAGGAACTGTAGAAAACTTTTCCAACTTCGTGAATGCAGTGATTGATGAAAAAAGTTTTGATAAGATCAAAACCTATATAGATAATGCGAAAAAGGATGATAAAGCGGAAATATGGGTAGGAGGTAAATGTGATAAGAAGGAAGGTTATTTTATTCAGCCTACGGTGATAGAAGCAAAGAATCCTAAGTATGTGTCCATGTGCGAAGAGATCTTCGGTCCTGTGCTGACAGTATATGTTTATCCTGCCAATGGTTTTGAAAAAGCATTGGAACTGGTGGATACAACTTCCCCTTATGCATTAACAGGTGCAATAATAGCTCAGGATAGGGAAGCTGTTGAATTAGCTACTAATAAGCTTCGTCATGCTGCAGGCAATTTTTATATCAACGATAAGCCAACCGGTGCTGTTGTCGGTCAACAACCTTTCGGTGGCGCAAGAGCCAGCGGTACCAATGATAAAGCAGGTTCTATTCTTAATCTTTATCGCTGGTTGAGTGCAAGAACAATCAAAGAAACATTTAACCCACCAACGGATTATCATTATCCGTTTATGAGTGAAGAGTAATTATCTGAACCGGGATTTTTGAGATTTTCGGGATGGATAGGATATTATAAATTTTTTTCAGTAAGTTCTACTTATATAATATATCCCCGTTAGACAAATAGACCTGCACAATTCGTGTGGGTCTTTTTGTATCAGTATATTTTTTTACAATTCATTCAGCGTTATTATCATTTCGGTCAATGAATTATTTACAAAGGTTATTTGTGAGGTTATGTTTGCGCCTTTATTATTAACCAAACAAAAAACCTTAATGTATGAAAAAAGTTTTTCTATCTATTTTCGGAATCGTTGCTATTGCTGTTGGTAGTTTTGCCCAGCAGGGAAATAACCAGATCAGCCCGGCGGCAGAAGTGGCACTCCCTACCGGTGGTGCAGGTGATGTAAACAAAATCGGTCTTGGTGTAACAGTAAAAGGACTTTATGGAATAGGTGAAGCAGGTCAGATAACATTTACCACAGGTCTTCTTTCTTCCGGTGCGAAGAATGAGTATAAAGATCTTTTGGGTGCCAGTAAAATCACCAGTACGATGATTCCTCTTTTAGCAGGCTATCGCCACAACTTCAATGGTTTTTATGCGGAACCACAGATTGGCTATGGTATATATGGTGTAAAAGTTAAAGGTGGGGATTACGCAATGAAAGATTCCGAAGGTGCTTTTACATGGGCAGCAGGTTTGGGTTATGTTTTCAATAGTTTTGAAGCAGGTATTCGCTATCAAAACATGCATAAAGATGGTGAAAGCAGCGGATTTATTGGGATTCGTATTGGCTACAATTTTTCATTAGGTAGTGCCAAATAATATTTTTTAAACAGGCAAGTTTTAGCCGTCTCAACAAGATATGTTGGGGCGGTTTTTTTTGTAACATATTGTCTTTAAGCCTTATTGGTTGCTTATACAGATACTGGCATGATTTTTAAAACCACAGTTTATGTGTACCGATTATGGGGAATTAGTTTAATTAAAATATTCATTTATGAAAAAGTTATTTTGTATCGTATCAGCCATCGTGTTGTTTGTATCAATTGTTTCAGCACAACAAACACATTTTGGTTTAAAAGCAGGTGTAAACCTATCCAGTGTGGAAATTGATAATGGCGATGATTATAATAGTAAAGCAGGTCTACATATTGGCGGCCTGGCGCATATTCATATCAGTCAGCATTTTGCTTTGCAGCCTGAGTTAATTTATTCGATGCAGGGTGGTAAGGATGAGGATGATGATGATGTTAAATTAAAACTTAACTACATTAATATTCCTTTACTTGCTCAATACATGACCCTTGACGGCTTTCGTTTACAAACCGGTCCGCAATTAGGGTTTTTAACCTCCGCCAAATCAAAAGTTGGTGATGTTGAAAGAAGTGTTAAAGACGACCTGTCATCCGTTGATTTTTCCTGGACATTTGGTGCCGGCTATCTATTCCCATCTGGTTTTGGAGTGGATGCAAGATATAACCATGGCATCAGCAATATCAGCGATGATGAAAGTTTTGAAGCAAAAAACCGGGTTTTTCAGTTTGGCCTTTTTTATCAGTTTATGCATCAAAACAGGACAAAGCGTAAGTAAAAAGAAACCTTGATTTTTTTAATAAAGCCTCTTATCAGGGGCTTTATTATTT
>CAMLEX010000810.1 GCA_946479055.1 uncultured Bacteroidota bacterium
CGGGCAGGCTGTTGCCAAACGATTGGAGCATCTCAACCTGATGTGGTTGGAAGAACCAATACCGGCTGAGAATGTTGAAGCGTATAAACTCATTACTGAATCAACGAGCACACCGATATGTGCCGGCGAAAATCATTATCTCGCTTATGGATTCCGGAGATTGCTCGAGATCGGCGCTGTTGATATTGTGATGCCTGATTTGCAAAAAGCCGGTGGATTAGGCGAAGGTCAGCGCATTGCCAATCTTGCGAATTTATATTACACACCGTTTGCACCGCACATGGTAGCATCCTTTCTTGGTGCGATGGCAGCGGCACATGTATGCGCATCTGTTCCCAACTTTTTAATTTTAGAATGGCAATCTTATTTTCATACACAACCCATGTTTAAAGAAATAGTAAATTATGAAGGTGAATGGGTGAAAAACAGTTTTATTACGCTTTCCGAAAAACCGGGTATCGGTGTTGAAATAAATGAGGAGGCAATGAAAAAATATGCTATTCCCGGTATTCCCTTCTTTGAATAGCACTAACAGCTAGGCCCGATTTAAAAATTATGATTTAATTCGAAATTGACAAGTCCGGCGACGGACTTTGTTTGCGTCCGCTACCCTATCGTTGATAATGCCTTCCTGTAATTGGTTAATTCCGGGTTTTAAGATTTTCATTTATTTGAATTACCAATGCAGGCTCACAAACTTGTATAATATTCTTCATTGTGCTTTATTAGAAGTTTTTGTTGGAAAGTTCTGATACTTTGTATAAGGTAAAAGACAATTATCCTTATAGACCGATTTCCCTATCAAATACACTGTTATTAATTGCTATTCTATTTTTTAAACTTTAAAATTGTTTGCAAATGAAAAAAAGATTGTTTCTTTTCCTGGGAGTACTATATTCCTTCGGATATTATTCATGCACAAAAAACATGGCTAAAGATTCAGGCAAAGTTGTAACTGACAAACAAATTGCTGCACGTGGCGGCCCTGTTGCGGAGAGTAATATTTTTGATCCTATGCGTCTTCTTTCCCCGAGTGCACAGGGAAAATTAGATACCATTCAGAAAGGTTTTAGTTTTACAGAAGGTCCTGCAGTTGATAAGTGGGGAAATGTTTTTTTTACTGACCAACCCAATGACAGAATTTATAAATGGGACGCAGCCACTGGTCAAATAACTTTATTTTTAGAGGGCACAGGTCGTTCGAACGGAATGGCATTTGATAAAGAAGGCAATCTCATTGCCTGTGCCGATATGCATGGAGAGCTGTGGAAAATATACCCGGATGGTAGCCACGAAGTCCTGGTAGATAATTACAACGGCAAACTACTGAATGGTCCGAATGATGTATGGATCAATCCCGTTACCGGAGGCATGTATATCACTGATCCGATATTTCCAAGGCCTTATTGGGATGATAGCGATCCACGCAAACAAGGTTGGGAGCCCACACACTCGGAACAGGCCCCAACCGGTAAAGGTGGTCATGTTTATTATTTAGCCCCTGGCAGTCATACACTGGTGAGGGTAACGACTGATCCCGGGTGGAACGCCGATACATGGCCAAACGGTGTTGTCGGAACTCCTGACGGAAAAAAATTGTACGTAAACAAATGGTACTATGACGACATGGGCGGAACCTGGGTGTTTGATATTAATCCCGATGGAACACTTACCAATATGAAAAAGTTTATTGACATGGGAGGCGATGGTATGTCAACGGATGAACGTGGAAATATTTATATAAGCAACGGGTTGGGCGTGACCGCCTTTGATCCAAAAGGGAATAGAATCTTCAATGTTCCCACTGGCGGCGGAGCCACCAATAATGTTTTTGCTGGTAAGAACAACAAACTTTTATTCATTACAGGAGCAGTAGACAGGATAACTTCACTGAAGATGAATGTGAAAGGCGTAGAAAGATTCTAGCGTAAAATGAAAATAACTGCAACTATGAAGAACAGAAATTAATTGGCGATTGAATTAATTTGGAAAAATAGAATAAAAAACTCCTGTAATAACGGGAGTTTTTTATTCTTTCAAGTATTGTGGTAATAAAAACAGTTTTCGCTAGCATCAGAATCTATAAAGTTCGTGAATACCCTGAACGCATCGCCTTCTACTGCTCTTGGTGATAATTCTATTCCTGTTTTAATTCCAGTACAACTACAGAAAATGGTGGAATTTTCACACGCAATGCTGAACTGCTCAAACTAGCGCCTGTAAAGCTTGCCGGTTTTATTTTGTCCGGGTTTTCAAAACTGTTATAGTTTCGTAATTTATCCGAGGTTAAAATTCTGCCGGTAACTGTTTTATAAGCCGCACCATTAATACTGATGGTAATATCGTGTGCTTTATTGGCGTCGATATTAACCAGCGAAATATGCGTCAGCCCACTTTTGTCTTTTGATGCCGATGCAGAAACAGCCGGCAGTTTATCATTGCCAAATTGATAATTATTAGTTGTTACCATCAATGGGAGCAACGTTGCATCCTGGTGCACATTGTACATTTCCATTACGTGGTAGGTCGGCGTAAGAATTAATTTTTCTTCCTTAGTAAGAATGACGGCTTGCAACACATTCACGATTTGTGCCAGGTTTGCCATCTTTACCCGGTCGCAATGATTGTTGAAGATGTTTAAGGTGGCTCCGGCAATCATCGCGTCCCGCATTG
>CAMLEX010000811.1 GCA_946479055.1 uncultured Bacteroidota bacterium
AATGCATTGGAGTGGCAGCCCGTTTTGTAGCCAGAAGGAGCAATCTTGTAACTATGCAGGCAACATTTTTTGTATGGGTACCCGCTGGTAGCCTGTTCCGATAATAGGCATGGCCAGTACATTGTTTTCTTCATCAAATGCAAACGTATTGATGCAGCGAAAAATATCACTCACAGATTCCAGTGGCTCTTTTATTTTTTCACCGGGTTCAAAACACAAGATCTTTTTAAAATTAAATTTTTGCTGATCAGCCCACGAGAGAGGTTTACTAAACCAGCAATGCAACTGGCTCCGCAGATCAGTGCCTTTTTTCAGCGCCAGTGCCTTCACGCTCAGCCCTTTTTCATTCAACGCATAAATAAGGCTTCCCTTTAAGGCAATATAATCTCCGGGAAATGCGGACATCACCAGTATATCTGTTACATGTTCGGTGGGGATGGCACTAAGGTCGCCCTGGAGCAGTTGTATTACTGCAGTTTGGGGTGAACGTTCAATGTTTATTTGGGAAAGCAGTTTCATATAAACATATTTACTAACGATCCATTTTATTTGCTGTTAGTAACAACAAAATTATACTCATGATCATACAAAGTAAAAACAATTTAACTATGCGCAATAAGTGACACTGATTAAGAACAGGAATTTGTGCCAGGATAATAATGAATTAAAATAATTTAGTTTTGAAAAGGTATCTGAAAAATTGAATGGATATTACTAATATAATTTTAAGCACATACGTTTAATATATGAAGATCGTAATCACGGACGGTTATGCATTAAATCCCGGTGATTTAAATTGGGATATCATTGCAGCATGTGGTGATATTGTTGTTTATGAAAGGACCTCGCCTGAAGAGTTTATGGAAAGGTGTAAGGATGCTGAAATTATTCTGACCAATAAAGTGCCGGTTAATAAAGAAGCGATCGAAAGATGCAAAAAACTTAAGCTGATCAGTGTTCTTGCAACCGGTTATAATGTTATTGATACAAAGGCTGCCAGCGATAATAAAATAGTAGTTTGCAATGTACCTGCCTATGGCACCGATTCGGTAGCGCAACACAGTTTTGCTTTGCTTCTTGAACTCACCAATCGTGTTGGCGGCCATTCATCATCTGTAGCCAATGGCGATTGGCAAAGGTCGCCGGACTGGTGCTATAGTCTTGCGCCAATTACGGAACTGGCAGGCAAGACATTGGGGATTGTGGGTTTTGGACATATCGGTCAGCGGGTGGCCCGTATTGCTGCTGCATTTGGTATGCAGGTTATTTATTACAGGTTGCATGAGAAGCCAACCACGTTGGGTAAATATGTTGATCTGCAAACCTTATTTGCCAGCAGTAATGCCGTAACACTGCATTGCCCCCTTACCGCATACAATCATGAATTCGTTAATAAGAATTTATTGCGGCTAATGAAAAAATCTGCTTTTATTATTAATACAGCACGGGGATTACTTATTCAGGAGCAGGACCTGGCCGATGCATTAAATAATGATCAAATAGCTGGTGCAGCATTGGATGTTTTATCAACAGAGCCGCCGGGGGAAAACAATCCTTTGCTGGTGGCAAAGAACTGTATCATCACACCACATAATGCCTGGATGAGCAAAGAAGCGAGAATGAGGATTATAAATATTACCAGGGATAATATAACAGCCTTCCTGGAAGGAAAACCTGTAAACCAGGTGAATTGAGAATATGTTTTATTTTTTTGATATTTTGAAAAAGACAAGCAAAGACCGGAGATTGTATCATTTGATTTTATCAGCCCCCGGATCATTATTGGCCGGAAACCCGTTTCCGCATGCAACGAAAACAAACAGCCGGCTGTCATGCTACCTGCAGATAAGGCCTTTGTCAAAAACGGGTGGTATTTTTCTTATCCGCATCTTTGCAATCAGGAATTACGGCATTTTTTTAGTACCCTATTATTTAAAGACAAAAAATTAACACGGTGAAAAAAAGAAAAACCAGTATTTTATTATGGAGTATGACGGTGGCAGCAGCGCTGACGCTATTGAGTGGTTGTATAAAGTCTGTTGATCCGCCTGCTCCAACGCCTGCCAAAACTTATATTTCTATTATGCATCTGGCACCTACAGCACCATCAGTCGATGTTTTTTTTAATGACACTAAAGTATCCAACAATGCATTTGCTCCCGGTAGTTCAACGATAGCCTACAATGCGGTTGATAAGGGAGCTTTTTCCATAAGATTTAAAAAAGAGTCTTCGGACAGCGTGGTAGCTGCTGTGCCATTGGCACAATATGATTCTCTGCACTTTTATACTATATTTATCCATAACCTGCAGGCAGATGGGCCGGCAGAGGCAGTGAGGATTGAAGATGACTTTTCAAACCTTGTGTCGGGTAAGCTTTTTTACCGCTTTTTTCATGCCAGTCCGAATACAGGTGCTGTGGATCTTTACATGGATAATGTAAAAATGGAAAGCAACCGCATGGCTGCTGATAACTCAAACTTTGCATCGTTTAAGGAATTCCCGGGAACTACTTCCGGCTATCATACTCTCCAGGTAAAATTGGCTGGCAGTGATTCGGTCATCGCAAACCTTACAAATGCCGAACTGCTGGCAGGGAATGCTTATACCGTTTATTTAAAGGGATTAAGTGGTGGTTCGAGTAGTCGCGGTTTATCGCTTGGGTTAC
>CAMLEX010000812.1 GCA_946479055.1 uncultured Bacteroidota bacterium
ATGTTCGCGGGCATGCTGCTGAATATAATATTACCCCGGATCATATTGGTATCATTGGTTTTTCTGCAGGCGGTACTGTGGCCGGATCTGCTGCCTATAATTATACCGCAGAAAATCGCCCTGATTTTGTTGCACCTGTTTATGGATATATACCTCCTGAATTACAAGGCGCTATTGCTAATGATGCACCACCTATGTTCATAGCAGCTGCATCAGACGACCAGTTAGGACTTGCTCCGCATAGTGTTGACTTGTACAATAAATGGCTTGCATCAAAGCATCCGGTTGAGTTGCACATGTATGTAAAAGGTGGTCATGGTTTCGGTATGCGTACACAAAATCTTCCCTCAGATACGTGGATTGACCGTTTCGGAGATTGGCTCGCAACACAAGGATTAATGAAACGTTTGGCTGCAAAGTGGATGTCGAAACTTACTCCTCAACAAATTGAAGAATATAAAAGAAAACAACATGAACAATTGCATAAAGATTGGGCAAATATAAAACGCTATGATGAAGCGAATAAAAATTTAAAGACATCAGCTGACAAACGAGTTGTGTTCATGGGAAATTCAATTACGGAAGATTGGAGGGATACCGATTCGGTTTTTTTCGCAACGCATCGTTACATCAATCGCGGGATAAGTGGTCAGACGACGCCGCAAATGCTGGTGCGTTTTCGTCCCGATGTAATTGATCTGAAACCTGCAGCAGTAGTGATTCTTGCAGGCATCAACGATATTGCACAAAACACCGGCCCAATGACGCTTGAGCAAACGTTCGGTAACATTACTTCAATGGCAGAACTTGCCAAAGCCAACAATATTCGTGTGGTTATTTCTTCAGTGTTGCCTGCTTATGAGTTTGCGGACAAAGTTGTAAAACTTAATGCCATGCTTAAAGATTATGCAAATAAAAATGGTTTTGTTTACCTCGATTATTTTTCTGCAATGACCGATGAAAGAAAGGGTTTGCCTGCATCACTTTCAGGAGATGGTGTGCATCCTAACCTTACAGGATATAAGATAATGGAGCCGCTTGCAGAGAAGGCAATTGCAGAAGCATTGAAGCATAACAAAGGCAAATGAATCAGAAATAAGGATAAATGTTATCCCCAGGTATTATAAGAGGATGCACAACAATCATGGTTTATTGCACGGGAGAAGAAATTGATAAAGAAACCAGCAGAGGGTAACAAGCAATTGTAAACGATATTCTATTAATAAAAAAAATCACGAAACTCATGAAATTAATTATCAAAACATTATTTTCCTTTTTCTTATCGGCACCATTTTTTCAAACGGCCTTTTCTCAAAGCGGTATTAAACATTTTATATTTTTTTCACAGGATAGAGAAAATATTCATGATGCTGCTTTTTTCTTAAACCCTGGTGTCACAGGTGCCCAGATAACCTATCCATGGAAAAGATTGGAACCTGAAAAAGACCACTACGATTTCAGCGAGATTGAAGAAGACCTGAATTTTTTAAATTCAAAAGGGAAAAAGTTATTTATTCAACTACAAGATGTAACATTTGACAGTGCCAGATATCCTGTTCCAAAATATATATTAACAGATTCTGCTTATCATGGAGGCGCTGACCCGCAATACTATTTTTATAATGACGATGAAAATAAGGCTGAAAAAGCAGGTTGGGTAAGCCGCCGTTGGGACCCGGCTGTAGCAGAAAGGTTTCATAAGCTTCTCATAGCATTGGGACTGAAATTTGATGGCAAAATTGAAGGCATCAATTTGGCTGAAACTGCCATTGCCTTTGGAGAAAATGGAAAATTATTTCCAAAAGGCTTTACATACGAAATCTACCGCGATGCAATCAAGGAAAACATGAAAGTATTAAAACAGGCATTTCCAAACTCATCTCCTATCCTGTATGCCAATTTTATGTATGAGCATGGAGAAGCCAAATCTAATCTTATAGATTTATACAAGTACGCAAAAGAAATAAAAATGGGAATGGGTGGTCCCGACATAAAAGTGTATAGAAAATACCAGATGGAGAACTCATATCCTTTGATAAGAGATTTGCACGGCATTGTTCCAACAGGAGTGGCGGTACAGCATGGTAATTATGAGGTCAACAATCCGAAAACAGGAAAGCAGGTAACTGTCCCGGAAATACTGGATTTTGGGAAAAATTATCTGAAACTTAATTATATATTCTGGTGCACCGAAGAGCCTTATTATTCTAAACAGGTATTGCCCTTATTGAAAGCATTAAAAAATAGTTCAAAGACTGGCGCAATTGGAAGTATAAAAAAGAAAAAGAAAAGAATTGAATGATTCACGTGACAAAACATTAAGGCATCTTTTAATGACATGATGTTTTAAGGATTTATTACTGAAATTTTTACTTGTAAAATGGAAGACAACAAGATATCAAGAAGAAAATTTTTCGGAAACAATACAGTTTTGGGAGCAGGCATTTTGTTTTCAGGAGCGGCAAAGGTGGATGCGTTTATTGCTCCGGATATTCCAGATGAAACGGCTGATGATGCACTTAAGCCAATAATTGATATTTATTCTACTACCCAACCCGGGAATTTGATTTTTAAAAAAGCGGAGGTTTCTCCATCCGTTGTAGAGGTTGGTAATAATGTAGAATTCAGGATCAAGCTTACCATTGGTTCCGATTATGGTCAA
>CAMLEX010000813.1 GCA_946479055.1 uncultured Bacteroidota bacterium
CGCCGATTGTTTCTTTAACACGATACATTCATTTCAAGATAAAATGAAAATTGCAATTGGTCCACATGATATAGCTCCAGAACTTTTTGATCAATATGTGAAACAATTCAACCTAACTAGACAGTAATATTCATTTAATCATAAGAATATTCATTTTATAACGATATCTGCAGAGATACCTTTCAAGAAATATACTCCACAATACGAATTCGTAACCAATCATCTTGAAAATGCTACAAAAAATACACTAATTAACTGGATTGTAGTATTTTTTCACAAACCTGCATATACATCATCATCATTTTACCCACAGGGTAAGCTGTGATGTTTTTATGTAGTATGTCAACATAATTAACTTTCAAGGGCTTACCATACCGGTAGGCCTTTTTTATTTACCCCGGACGAGGAAAAATTGAAAAAATATGAAACTAAAAATTGCGATACAGAAATCAGGAAGGCTTCACGAAGATTCTTTGCGTTTGTTAAAGGAATGTGGAATTGATATCTCTAATGGCGGAAACAAGCTGAAATCAACGGCCTCCAATTTTCCGCTGGAGGTTTATTTTCTCCGGGATGATGACATTCCCCAATATGTGGAAGATGCGGTGGCGGATGCCGGTATTGTGGGTGAAAATGTAGTGTATGAGAAGAAAAAGGAAGTAGAAGTGATGGAACCACTCGGTTTCGGGAAATGCCGCCTATCCATTGCTGTTGACAAAAGCGAAACCTTTAGTAAGCAAAATCTGAACGGGAAAAAGATAGCTACCAGTTACCCGGTTATTTTACAGGAGTATTTAAATAAAAATAAAATCACTGCCGAGATACATGAGATCAGCGGAAGCGTAGAAATAGCGCCGGGTATCGGGCTGGCAGATGCAATATGCGACCTAGTTAGCAGCGGTTCTACTTTGTTTACCAACGGACTGAAAGAAGCGGAGACCATCCTTGAGTCGCAATCGGTATTGATCCGCAATAAAACATTGGATAAAGAAAAGCTGAGGTTGCTTGAAAAATTATTATTCCGGATAAGGTCAGTAAGAAAAGCAAAGAATAATAAATACATCCTGCTGAATGCGCCCAACAACAAATTAAATGAGATCATTGGTTTATTACCTGGTATGAAAAGCCCGACAGTATTACCATTGGCAGAATCAGGTTGGAGCAGTGTACACAGTGTAATTGATGAAAATGATTTCTGGGATATTATTGAACAATTAAAAGAAGCAGGGGCGCAGGGAATACTGGTAGTGCCAATCGAGAAGATGATTGTATAAACGGGATACGGGAACCGAGTAACGAGAAACGAGTAACGAGAAACGAGTAACTAGCAACGAGCAACAAGTAACGAAATACCATGCAAGTAGTAGAATTTCCAAAAAAAGAAGAATGGGAGCAATTGCTTCAACGTCCGGCGATGGAACAAGTTTCGCTTGAAAAGAAAGTGAAAAAGATATTGGATAAAGTGAAAGCAGGCGGAGATAAGGCCGTGAAGAAAATGACAAAAGAGTTTGACAGTGTTAAGATCAAAAATTTATTGGTAAGTGAAAAAGAAATTACGGAAGCTATAGCCCTGGTTCCGGACGAGCTGAAAGATGCGATTGCTATAGCAAAAAATAATATTGCTGCGTTTCATGCTTTACAATTACAACAGGAGCAGGCAATAGAAACGATGCCCGGTGTAAAATGCTGGCGCAAAGCGGTAGCGATTGAAAAGGTTGGCTTATATATTCCTGGTGGAACAGCCCCGCTTTTTTCTACTGTATTAATGCTGGGCATTCCGGCAAAGCTGGCCGGTTGTAAAGAAATTGTGCTTTGTACACCTCCACAAAAAGATGGTACTATTCATCCGGTTATTTTATTTGCGGCGCAGTTAGCGGGAATAACCAAAATATTCAAAGCAGGCGGAGCACAAGCTATAGCGGCTATGGCCTACGGTACTGAAACGATTCCTAAAGTGTATAAAATTTTTGGACCGGGCAATCAATATGTGACAAGTGCCAAACAATTGATCCAGGCAGAGATTGCAATTGATATGCCCGCCGGCCCCAGTGAAGTTTGTGTGTTGGCAGATGATACGTCTGATGCTTCCTTTATTGCCGCCGATCTTTTATCACAAGCGGAACATGGTGCCGACAGCCAGGTATTACTGGTAACTACTTCAAAAGTTCTTATAGATAAAGTAAAGGATCAAATTGATAAACAGGTAGAACAATTGCCAAGAAAGAAATTCGCTTTGCAATCCCTGGACAACAGCAAGGCCATTGTGGTTAATAATATAGACGAAGCAATCGAATTGGTAAATGAGTATGCTGCGGAGCATCTTATTATTTCCTGTAGCGATTATGAAGCAATAGCTGAAAAGATCATCAATGCAGGTTCTGTTTTCCTTGGTAATTATTCACCTGAAAGTGTGGGTGACTATGCCAGCGGTACTAATCATACATTGCCTACAAATGGATTTGCAAGATCATACAGCGGAGTGAGTATAGATAGCTTTGTAAAAAAGATTACCTATCAAAAATTAAGTGAAGAGGGGTTGATTAATATTGGTAAAATAGTAGAGATAATGGCAAAAGCAGAGGGATTGGATGCTCATGCGAATGCGGTGAATGTAAGATTGAAGAGATAGCAATAAACAATAGACATTAGGCAATAAA
>CAMLEX010000814.1 GCA_946479055.1 uncultured Bacteroidota bacterium
ATAGTAGCGCACACAGCGGTAACATTGTATGCACCGGTTCATTTCATGATGAATCAAGGGGCCAAGATATTGATTGTGATAAGTACGTTTCTTGTAATTGAAGCGACGGTAGTCATGGCCTGTCATCACCGTCATGTCTTGCAAATGACAACTACCGCCTTCATCACATACAGGGCAATCATGCGGATGATTGGTCATCAACCATTCAATTACCTGTTCACGAAAAGCTTTGGCAGTTGGATGATTAATAGACATACGCAATCCATCTTTTACTGCTTCCATGCAACTCATCATGAGTTTACCTTGTGTATCATTTTCGTCTTTAAATATTTTTATAGCACATTGTCTGCATGCACCAACACTGCCGAGTGCAGGATGCCAGCAGAAGTAAGGCAGATCAAAACCCAGGCTAAGGCAGGTTTCCAGCAGGTTTTTACCTGCTTTTACTTCGTAAGGTTTGCTATCAATAAAAATTTTTGGCACTATTAATTTTTATTTTTTGTTTATGAACCCAGCTTCAGTGCTACTATGATACTTCGTTGCGTCGCACTCTTCATCTTTCTGTTCACTATTGAGCAACCCACCCCGGTCATTTAAATTTTATAGTTTCCTAAATTCGCCCCTCCAAGGAGGGGAAGTTTCCTTTATGCGTCGTCTCATTAATTACAGCTTTTAGAAACTTTATTTAACCAAATCCGGGATATTTCCATTTCATTTTTTCATGTTATTATTCATTAAAGGTTCCGAACACTTTTCTTTAAACGACCCATCCCCTCCCCGGAGGGGCGAAATTGAACCGCTCTCTTCTTTGAGAAGCCGGGGTGGGTTTTTCTTATTTCGTTTTCGCTGCGCAAATTCCGGCACTCCATTCATTTCTTCGTAATCCAAAATCCATCTTTCAATTTCTTTCACAACACTCTCTACTTTATTAACCACCAGCAACGCATCAAAACGCAAAAAACTTATGCCTGATATTTTCAGTTCATCCCGTCTTATCTCATCTTTCAACATCACTTTTTCATCTTCATGTGTAATACCATCTACTTCCAAGGCTAATTGCAGATCCTTGCAATAAAAATCAATGATATAATTTCCAATCGGTCTTTGCCTGTCAAAATCATAACCCATCATTTGCCCGTTCTTCAATTCATTCCAGAGTTTTACTTCTGAAAAGGTCATGTTCTGCCGAAGTTTTTTTGCAAGCTCTTTAAGATTTGGATTGTATGAAATAATCTTTCTTTTCATTTATCTTTTCCATTATCTGATCCGGCAAATCAACCCACCCCGGTCGTTTAAAGAATTCAGTCTCTCACATCTGCACCTCCAGGGAGGGAATGAACCTCTTTAGGAGCTTTCCCTCATTTGCACATTTTCATATTTTCACATTTGAACATTTGTACATTATTTATCCATACGGACATCTTTTTTCTTTTATATGTTTTTCAAAATCTTCTTTATAATATTTCAATGCACTTTGCAACGGCTCCATTGCTCCGGGAGCCAATGCACAAAAAGTATTTCCCGGGCCAAGCAGTTCTCCATGCATTTCTAATATCTCAAGATCTTCGGTTCTCCCCTCTCCTTTTTCGAGACTTAATAAAATTTTTTCTACCCATGGTAATCCTTCACGACAAGGAGTACACCAACCACAACTTTCCTGTGCAAAAAAATGTTGCAAGTTATGTACAAAACCAACCGGACATGTTGCATCATCCATCACTATCATGGTGCCGGTGCCTAAACGACTGCCTGCTGCTGCTACAGATTTAAAATCCATTTTGATGTCAAGATGTTGTTCCGTTAAAAAATCAGTAGACGCACCGCCGGGTAATACACCTTTTAGTTTATAGCCGTTCTTCATTCCTCCTGCATGCTCTTCAATTAATTCTCTCATCGTTACACCCATTGGCAATTCCCAGGCGCCGGGCCGGTTTACTTTTCCACTCACGCCATAAATTTTTGTACCACCATCTTCACTATAACTTAAACTTTTAAACCAATCGGCACCATTGTTTACAATATGCGGCACACAACAAAATGTTTCTACATTATTTACAATGGTAGGCTTGCCAAATAATCCACTGATCTGTGGAAAAGGAGGTTTGGCCCTTGGTGTGGCCCGTTTACCTTCCAGTGCATTTAATAAAGCGGTTTCTTCGCCACACATGTAGCGGCCTACGCCGGTGTGCAGATGCATTTCCAAACTGAATCCGCTACCCATAATATTTTTTCCGAGATAGCCGCCAGCATATGCTTCATCAATACTTTTTCGGATCAGCTGGGCGGCTTTGCGATAAGCCCACCTCAAAAAAACATAAGCAATGTCGGCTTGAATGGCATAAGCCGACACAATCATTCCTTCGATCAACTGATGCGGATTTCCTTCAAGCAATAGCCTGTCCTTAAATGTGCCGGGTTCCATTTCATCAGCGTTGACGATGATATATTTCGGATGTGGCGCATTCTCGCCCATCGGAACAAAACTCCATTTCATCCCGGTGTTGAAACCAGCACCACCGCGGCCTTTCAGATTACTATCCTGTATCAATTTCTGCACCTCTTGCGGTGACATCTCCTGCAACACTTTCCGAAGAGCCGCATAGCCACCTGTCATCACGTATCCTTTTAGATTGAGAGGCTGACGATCGGGGTT
>CAMLEX010000815.1 GCA_946479055.1 uncultured Bacteroidota bacterium
CAATGGAAAGGTGAGCATCCACCTGGGTTATAATCCGCCAGCAAATAATGAAGATGAAGGAACACTGGCCATAGAAGTAAAAGATACAGGTATTGGAATTCCAACAGGTATGCAGGAAAAAATTTTTGAAAGATTCTTTCAGACGGATGTTCCGCAAAGCATGGTGAACCAGGGAACTGGAATTGGCCTGTCCATCACAAAAGAGTTTGTAAGGTTGCATAACGGCATCATAACGGTGAAAAGCGAACCGGAGCAGGGCACCTGTTTTACAGTTTTACTTCCGGCAAAAAAGATTTATGACACTGATACTGACTCAGCAATCAGCCCGGTGCCCGCAGTTGAGGAGGAGGTGGAGCAAATGATATCAGGAGAAGGTCAAAAGAGCGGCAGAAAAAAAACAATATTGGTGGTGGAAGACAATGAAGATATCCGCTTTTATTTAAAGGATAACCTGAAAGCGATGTATAAAGTAGAAGAAGCTACAAATGGAAAAGAAGGTTGGGAAAAAATAAAACAATTGAACCCCGACCTTGTGGTGAGTGACATCATGATGCCTTTGATGGATGGAGTTGAACTGGCCCGGAAAATTAAGACGGGAACACTAACCGCCCATATCCCCGTCATCCTGCTTACTGCAATGGGAAGTGAGGAAAAACAATTGGAGGGCTTAAAAGCGGGCGTGAATGACTATATCACCAAGCCCTTCACTTTTGAAATTTTGGCTTCACGTATCCGGAATTTACTGGCGCAACAGGAATTATTACAAAAGAGGTTTCAAAATCAAATTGAGGTCAATCCAGCGGAGGTAACTATAACCCCGGTTGACGAAAAATTCCTGAAACAGGCCTTGGATATTGTCGAAAAAAACATGGATAACGCTGAGTTTTCGGTCGAGGATTTCAGTCGTGACATGTTTATGAACCGTGTTACATTGTACAGAAAGACACTTTCGATTACCGGTAAAACGCCTTTAGAGTTTATCCGCTCCATCCGCTTGAAAAGAGCTGCACGTCTGCTGGAAAAAAGCGGAATGTCTATTGCGGAAATTGCATATGAGGTAGGTTTCAAAACCCCCAGGCACTTTGCTAAATCTTTCAAAGATGAATTCAAGGTGCCGCCTTCAGAATATGTTGCCAATAAGAAACAAAATGATGTTTAAAGGTTTCATCAGTAAGCAAGAAAATCAGCATCAACAAAAACCCTGGTGTACAATTTTTAAAGAATCCAGCATTTCAGAGCATAAAAGCAATACTTCATCAACATCTTCCATTGTCAACAGATAAAGGATCCCGATTGACACAATCGGGATTATTAATCAGCCTTTGCAGTGGCCGGCTGTTGAATAAATCTGCTGTCATTACAATAGCCGTCATTTACGAGAGCTGATGACAAAATGGTATACAGATTGAGATCTTTTAAAACCAATATGGCGGCCTTAATTTTAAGAGCGCTCCAAAGTTCTGACTTTAGATAATTCACCTCACATAGAAAGGACAAAAATACCTGATTACTTTCCTATACAATAAAAATATATTGAAAATCATGAACTTGCAACATTTGCCACGGTAGTCTGCAACATTTGAACTGTGTTCTAAAAAAGCGTAAGAGTAGTTTTACAGCATCGTCTTATCTGAAAGATTGCTGTTTATGAAACTACGACTGCTGCTTCTCATCGCCCTCAGTTTTTCCTTTAGTAATGTCTTATTGGCAGTACCACCATCGTATATCCAAACAAAAGATGGGGTGATAGTTTTCACCGATCCGGTTTTTACAGGTACGTCAAAGACGGTTAAACTTGAAGTTGTATCAGATAATATTATAAGGGTAATTGCAGCTCCCGGAAAGGAGATCGCAGCCACTCAAAGCCTGCTTACCGTTTATGCTAAAAGATCTGATTTGATCTGGAATATTGTTTCAACCAAAGAAACCCTTACACTAAAAACAAAAAAGCTAACCGCTGTTGTTGACCTTAAAACAGGTGCGGTTAGTTTTCGCGACAATAGCGGTAAAAAAATACTGATTGAAAAACCAACAGGCGGACGGGATTTTCAGTCCGCCATTTTTGATGGTAGCCGCCATTATCAACTCACCCAAACATTTCAAACTACCGGCGATGATGCATGGTATGGCCTTGGGCAACACCAGGATGGCATCATGAACTACAAAGGACAGCAGGTTACTTTCTTTCAAAACAACACGGAAGTGGCCATTCCATTTTTGATTTCCAGTAAAAATTATGGGATTCTTTGGGATAATTACTCCCTGACCAAAGCTGGGGATATAAGGCCGTTTCACCAGCTTTCTGCTATGCAGCTTTTTTCAAAAAAGAATGAACCGGGTTGGCTCACCGCTTCCTATGCTAATGATAAGCACAACCTTCAGGAAGTAGTTACTGAAAGGGCCGAAACAAGTATCAATATGGAATTTTTGGGCGAATCAAAGATTCAACTTCCCAAAGAATTTACCCCTGCCACAGGCATAGTAACCTGGGAAGGCAGCCTTGCAAGCCATCTTTCAGGCCTTCATCAATTCAGGTTCACTTTCGGTGGCTCATTGAAGGTCTGGCTTGATGGCAAACTGGTGCTTGACCATTGGCGTAAAGCCTGGAATCCAGCACCCGCACTGATTCCGGTAAATATTAAAAGTG
>CAMLEX010000816.1 GCA_946479055.1 uncultured Bacteroidota bacterium
GACTATATAAATTCATAAAACTGTAATCACCTATCTGGTCACTACCTGTCGTACCGTAGCTTCCTCTTAATTTGCCAAAACTTAAAATAGGTGAACTATTTTGAAGAAATCCTTCATTTGAAAAAATCCATACTAGACCTACTGAACCAAAATTGTGAAACAGATTTTCAGAACCAAAACGTGAACTTCCGTCTCTGCGAGCGGTCAAATTAGCAATGTATTTATTCTTCCAATTGTAATTGATGCGCCCAAAAGCAGCATTGTAGTTGTAAATAGTATTTATGGTTGAGCTAACTGTAACTGTACCCGCAGATTTTATGTCCTCTAATACAGCATCGTTATTATAATTTGAAGCTGACAAGCGAACACCATTACTATTACGTTGATGGATTGTTGCTCCCAGTAATACCTCTAGTGTTGAATTTTTAAACTCTCGCTTAAAATTAAGCTGTGGTTCCACTATCCATGAACTTATAGTGTTATGTCCGAAAAAGGAAGATCCCTTTACAAAAGGCCTTGATTCTGGTGCATAGGAGATAACAGGATAAATTTGAAACTCATTTGAGCTAAGGTTGGTATAGCCAAAATTTGTTTTTACTTCCAAGCCGGGACAAAGCATATAACTAAGAACAGAGTTCCCTGTTAAGTTATGGGTCTTGTTATTATATTTTAGAGGCAAATAACTCAATGGATTAATCCATGAAGAACTGCCATTTGATCTGGGTTCCCAATTGAGATTCCCGTTTGCATCATAAAGTGCAGGGGCATTAGGAGCTAAATTAATAGCATCACTGGTAAGATCAATTGCAATCATATTGTTGTTGTCCGCTAAAAAGCTGCCTGTGAGTTGTAACCGGAATTTTTGATTGTTTGATGTGTTATGTATATTAAAATGTAAAGAACCTTTCTGATCTGACATAGTGCCGGGAAACACCGTGGTCTCTCGATGGTATCCACCACTAACTAAGAATTGCGTGTTTGAGTTTCCTCCTGAAAAGGAAATCTGCATATCGTTATATTGAGCTGTACCACCGGTTAATTCTTTTTGCCAATCAGTATAGCGAGTTGTATCCCAGGTTCCGTTGATGTCAAAAGCGGTCACATAAGCTGAAGATGTTGTGGTTAACCCATCATTTTTAAAAAAACCTTCCCTTCTCATAGCCAGGTATTGGCGGGTATCCAGCACATCCAAGGACCGTGTAACCTTTCCCCAACCTGTTTGCAAATTCAAGTTCACTCTCGTTTGTCCTGACCTGCCCTTTTTTGTTGTAATAAGAATGGCACCATTAGCTGCTTGGGACCCGTAAATGGCTGTAGCATCTGCATCCTTAAGCACCTCAATAGTTTCAATATCGTTTGGGTTTATAAAGCTTAAAGGATTACCAGAACTGCTCCCTCCTTCGGAAACTCTTAACATTCCCCCAAAATTTGGCAACAGTTGAGACGGATATGGAACCCCATCTACTACATACAGGGGATCACTCCCTTGTGTGATACTATTTTTTCCCTGAATACGGACAGTGACGGCACTTCCTGGCAATCCTGTACTTTGAGTTATAAACAATCCCGGCACACGGCCTTGTAATGCTAATAGTGGATTTGATACAGGTTGTTTTTCGATTTCTTTTGCTGTTACCTTTCCTACATTCCCCGCAGAATACATTTGTTTTTCGGTGTAGTAACCTTTGTTGATGATCACTTCCTGCAAATTCTTTTCTTCCACCTGCAAGACGATGAGTAGTTGCCGGATAGAAGAGCCTGCAACGGCGGTTGCTGTTGCTACTTTAAGTGTTTGCGATATATAGCCGGAGTAGCTGATGGTGATGATATCATCTGCATCGAGGCCTTTTAGGGTGAAGGAGCCGGAGGGGTCGGTGAGGGTGGAGAGGGAGGGTTTGCGAAGGACGGTGATGGAGGCGGCGGGGAGGGGGGTGCCGGAGGGGTCGGTGACGCGGCCGCTAATGTCTATTGGGAGTTTTGGTTCGGCGGTGGTTGGTTCGTTTGGGCCTGTCGCCTCCTTTGGTTTTATTATTATCGTTTTCTCAATAATTTCAAAAGTAAAGGGCTGCTCTGCAAAGCATATTTTCAGTGTTTGCTCCAGTGAGGTATTTTTTACATCAATGCTTACTTTTTTTGCTTCGCGCAGCATGGTTTCGGTATACATAAATGTATAGCCGGTTTGTTTTTTTATTTCATTGAACACTTTGTCCAATGGCGCATTCCTGAGGGAGATGGTCACGTTCTGTGTGTATCCTTTTGCAGATACCTGCAGCACGGCGGCGGTGAGGAGGATGATTGTCAGTCTCATAGCTAACAAGCATTTAGCAGTCAGCAGCCAATGGACGACATGGCCCACGGGCCTCAAAAATTGTTTCATACTTTTGCAGTGTTTGGGTTAAACGATAAAAGAAATCCTAGCAGATTTTATATTGCCCGCCCGGATGAATTCCGTTCGGACGGGGGTTAGCCCAGATAGGGTTCCGAATTTCTTCGGAATCTTCGACCAGAGGTGTTCAAGCACTTCTGGTTTTTTTTGGGATAACCTGGATAAGAGCTGGGCGTTTTCTTGGGGTTGGTATTTTATCGCAGAGAACGAGAGAACGCTGAGGTTTCGCAGAGTAGCAATTAAAACTCTCTGCGTTAACT
>CAMLEX010000817.1 GCA_946479055.1 uncultured Bacteroidota bacterium
ATAGGTGGTCTTTGTATCCAGGTCCAGGTTTTTCAGGTTCAACCGGATAGCAGAAAGGCCTGTTCCAAAACCAAATTGTAATTTCTTTCCCAAATACCTGGTTGTAACAGTTCCACTGTTAGACAGGGCGTCCAGGTCAAAATTATTGCTGAATACCTGATTCAGTTGACTGTACTTGCCATTACCGTCCTTGTCAAAGCTATTCCGGTGAGATGAAGACTGGTTACTGTTCAGGCTATATTCCGTTACGATATTCCATTTGTCATTCAAAGGTTCATTATAAGTAATTTTTGTGCCGATGGTCCTCGAATTACCGGTATTGATCTTCATCTGATCAATAACATCAACCGAGTCAAGATTGCCATTACTGTAAAAATTGCTCGTTGAAGAAAGTATGCCATCCTGATCATCCTCTACCAAGCCCAACCGGAAGGTGGCCAGTAACTGCCGGTTCTTCTTTTTAAATAGTTGTTTGTAGGTAAGTGCATTGTCCAGTTGTCGTTTTTCGCTGTTCAGTTCATTCGTCCGGGTATTGGTATTTACAAACTTTGATTCTTCGTTCAATGCCTCACTATAACTATCCGTAAAGGAATTCTTTTTCTTATAAGTGCCAGCTACGGTATATTTAATCGAAGCCAAAGAATCTATCTGCCATTCGTATTTTCCCCGCATGGCATGTTGTTGCGAAATGCCTTTGCTTCTTGAAATAGAATTATTGAAAAAAGTGGTATCCTCTAATAAAGTCTGTGAAAGATTTGTTGTTGTATTGGTTGTTTCAAGCCGATTATACAGGTAGGATAGATTTAATTTATTCTTATCTTCTTTCCATTTATTGCCAAACAAAGCACCAACTGTGTATGCATTGGGCAAGCCGCGGAGATTCCAGTCATTGAAATCATTCTCGCCATCCCCATAACTGTAATAATATCCGCTGATCTCATCATATTCATAATCATTTTCAATACCCAGTTTATTTCTTTCTTCCCAACCAAGGCTGCCTGTATTGGTATTGCTTTTTGTGGCGTAGAACGATATCTTTTTGTTCCCCTGAAATTTATTGTACATCAACTTGGCATTGTGCAGCTTATTCAAATCACTGCTGCCTTCTACTTTTCCAAAATAGCCTTTCTTAGCACTTCCCTTTAGTTTGATATTGATGGTCTTGCTACCGGTACCTGCTGCTCCGATACCTTTCAGTTGGTCCTGCTCTGTTTTGGTATCAAATACCTGCACTTTATCAACGGCTTTAGCGCCGATATTTTGGGTAGCAATGGTTGGATCTTCTCCAAAAAATTCTTCGCCATCCACAAGTACCTTATCTACCCGCTTGCCCTGGGCAGTAATTTCTCCCTTGCTGTTTACCTGCATACCCGGTATCTGTTTCAGCAATTCTTCTACAGTTGCACCTTCTTTCACTTTGAAACTATCCGCGGTAAATTCAGTTGTGTCACCTTTGATCCGCATAGTAGCATTGGTTCGTATTACTACTTCCTTTAACAGGATACTGGTTGGCGTAAGTGGGAGGGTGCCTAAATTCAATTGCTGATTTGCAGGTACAGTGATCTTATCCGAATAATCGGCAAATTTAGGATAGGTAACCAGCATTCTATATTCACCTGGTTCAAGGTTGGTGACATTGAAACTTCCCGTTGAATCAGTACGGGTAAATTTCACCAATACAGAATCACTGTTATTGAAGATAGAGATGACGGCATGCGGAAGATTTTTTTTATCCGATGTATCCCGGATAGCACCTTTGATGGAGGATGTTTGACTGAATACTGCTTGTGCAAAACAGGACAGCATAAGAACTACAAAGAATTTTCTCATGGTAAGTTGGCTAATGGTTAAAATATGCGCTAAATCAAAACCTGTCTGTACAAAAAAATGACCGTCACAAAAATGCTGATTTACGGTTGATATTAATCACCGGTATCTTTATTTGCCTGTTAATAATTCACTAAATAGCTATAAGCTGTATGAGACGCACAAACCCAAAAATTCCATAATATGGCTGAGAAAAAAAGATATGGGAAGGGAAAAGCAGAACAATAAAGAAGGATTATTATGGCCATTAAAAACATGTGCTTACAAGATTCAGCTTTGGATTTTACTATTGCGACAATATATCCGTCAGTATAAACCATTAGTAATTAAAAGTGCAGAAGTAGAGTAGGCAGTCGCATGTTTTTATTTTGCTGCCATTCAGCGCCTGTCGTCCGCATCTCTTGGCTTACTTTATTATCGTCCTATACTGATCATTCTATGGTGTGTCCTAAAACGGCTAGATCCTTATTTATTAGTCAGGATTCGTTCGAGTTTGGAGAAGGTGGCTTGCCAACCATTTAAGTAGTTATGCCTGGACGCAGTTCCAATATGATCGTGTTGGAAAAGCATTCGGGTAAAATTACTTTCGGAAGTCAGTGCTACAGTAACGAAGGATTCAATACCTGGTTCGCTTTTCCACGTCCGGGTGAAAGCCTGTTTGCTAAATTCCTGCACATCGATATAAACGCCACTACAGGTATGCTCGGTTTGATCAGAGTCTTTAAAGGTGATTTCAAAAGTTCCACCTATGCGCACATCAAGTTCAGCTTTCATTACCTTGCCATCAGGATCAGACCCAAACCATTTAAAA
>CAMLEX010000818.1 GCA_946479055.1 uncultured Bacteroidota bacterium
CGCTTGCATCTGGGATTTCTTTTTTATTCCTCCCCGTTTCACTTTTCATGTTGATACTACAGAGGATGCAATTCTTCTTATTATGTATTTCGTAATCGCAATGATTAATGCAGTGCTTACTTATAAGATCCGGCAGGTAGAAAAAGCGTCAAGAAAAAAAGAAGAAAAAGCAAATAGCCTGAAGCTTTACGATACTTTGTTGAATTCCCTTTCTCATGAGCTTAGAACACCCATTTCAACTATAATCGCCGCGACAGATAATTTACAGGCTAATAATGATAATCTCACTAAAGAAAACAAGGATCAATTAGTCACAGAAATTGCTAAGGCTTCATTCCGTTTAAATCAGCAAGTTGAGAATTTACTGAATATGTCAAGGCTTGAATCAGGATTTATCAAACCAAAAAAGGATTGGTGTGATATAAATGAACTTGTTTATAATACTGTGAAAAAAATTGAAGAAAATACGATAACTCAAAAAATTACCATTAATATAAATCCAAATCTTCCACTTTTTAAAACGGACAAAATGATGCTTGAACAGGTCATATATAATTTGTTGAATAATGCCTGCCTTTACACACAACCAGCCAGCATGATTAATATTGCTGCCATAAATCACGCCGATGTTTTACAACTTATTATTGAGGACAATGGCGATGGCTTTCCGGAGGAAGAAATAGAAAATGTTTTTGACAAATTTTACCGGCTTAAATATTCGAAAGCCGGCGGCACCGGATTAGGACTATCTATTGTAAAAGGATTTGCAGAAGCATTAAACGGAAATGTAAGCCTGGAAAATGTTTCAACCGGCGGATCCAGGTTTACGGTTAATATCCCATGTGAAACATCTTATTTAAAAGCCTGACCAATGAACAAACCTGAAATATTAATAATAGATGATGAAGAACAGATCCGGAAACTTCTGGAGATTACTTTAAAAACCAATAATTACAATGTAACGGAAGCAGCTACAGCCAAAGAAGGAATTATCATGGCTTCGAATCATCCACCTGATCTGATTATTCTCGACCTGGGCTTGCCTGATAAAGATGGTCTGACGGTTTTACAGGAATTAAGGCAATGGCATACGAATCCAATTATCATACTTTCTGTACAGAATAGCGAAGAAATAATTATTAAAGCATTAGATAGCGGAGCTAACGATTATCTTACAAAACCTTTTCGCACCGGTGAACTATTAGCAAGAATAAGATCTGCCCTGAGAAGTTTACTTCCGGAGGAAAATGAGCCTATTATTAATTCCGATGATTTAC
The DNA here is from genome assembly GCA_946479055.1 of uncultured Bacteroidota bacterium. Next base: position 1,278 of record CAMLEX010000818.1, read on the forward strand.
AGATTGACCTGTATTCGAGAACTGTAAAAAAAAGAGGAGAATTAATTAAACTGACAACTACAGAATACAGTTTGCTGGCACTATTTGCAAAAAATGACGGCAAGGTGCTGACCCATCATTACTTACTTCGTGCAGTGTGGGGTCCGGGGTTCATTAACCAGTCTCAATACCTGAGGGTATTTATGGCGCAGATCAGGAAAAAAATTGAAGACGATCCAAACAGACCGGAATATCTTCTTACGGAATCAGGGGTTGGTTATCGGTTTATCAGTAAGCAGAACCAGTAGTTCGAAAATATAAAAAGGAAGGCTCTAATTGGATAACATCTCCCGGCGATTATTATCCTCTCTTTCGTTGCCGATATCTATGAAAGATGGTTATTATTTCTCCTTCCTCAAATACTCCTGCAGTACATAACAATATCGTTGTGTATTTTAATATGGTTGTTTTATGTTTTTCATCTTCGACAAATCGGGACAAGTTGTGGCAATGCATCATAAGGATTGATAATACCCGTATGCGTGTGCCCTATTATTATACTGAGAGCATCAGCTCTGCAGTATCCATTATTAAAGAGTATTTTTGTTTAAAACAAAAGATGCATTTCAGCTATGTGGTTATTCATTTTTGGTGCTTCTTCCTCTTAAGAGTGCCACCAGTAATAAAACAAAAACAGCTCCACCGATTACCCAGGCCCATGGTTGCTGATACCATTCATTTTCTTTTTTTACATTAATATCTACATCCAACCCTTTATCCTGGGCAAAAGTCATCAGAGTAGCAATACCCAGTAAAAAAGTAAGTATTATGCGCATATAAGTGCGCTGAAATCTTGTTATCATAATTCATGATTTAGATTTTGAAATAAAGCCTCAACCTATTAAACCAAAAATGAGTCCAACCTATTTTTTCAGCCTAAGTATTACTTATAAGTTGAGAATTGAATCAGGCTGGGTATAAAAGTCCACACTGGGTAACTCCCGTCCACTGATCCTTCCAGTTCTCTTGACCTTGTATCAACCTTTAGTAGGTTGTAGCGGTAGTTTATTTCTTTTAAGAGAGTTGAAAAGTGGTATCTGTACTCATGGCTACAAACAAACCGCCATAGCCGGGAAGGTATTCGGAACAGGGAATGACTTTTTTTATGTGTCTGCTTTTAAGAACTTATTTCCGCGATTCAATTATAAAACTTACTACAACCCCAGTTACAATAGCCAGTCCGATACTGATCAGTGAACCGATCAATACATATTCTGTTTTGGCTTCCTGGCTATTGGTTTGATTGAAACGCAATATACTTTTGGCAGCGATCAATAAACCGATCGCTCCGTATTGTGCCTGCAGGATCAGCACTAAAAT
>CAMLEX010000819.1 GCA_946479055.1 uncultured Bacteroidota bacterium
TTTTGCCAACAGAATGCCTAATATTGAGAAAGCCTGGGTAAGGATCAAAGAGGCTTTGGCGAAACTACGTTAGAACAGAACCACGATTATCATGATTTAAAAAAGATTATCAGGAAAAAGTGATTCAAATATTGGGTTAGCCAGTTCCCGATAATCTTTTCTTAATCCAACTAATCGTGGTTCTATACCTGGTGCAATAGCAAGTATTACAAGGTTACTATAAGTTAAGAAATAATTTTTACCTGGTAAATGATTTTACAGCAATGGCTGGAATCCGTTATTTAACGGATATCATCAATAATTTCTCATGTAGTTGCAGTACCTGTGGTATCAGGAGTTGCTGCTCATCGTTGATAAGGACGCTATCGCAAAGTTTCATTTTAATGTCTTCATTAATCTGCCTGTTCATTCGTTGCAGTACTTCTTCCCGTGTTGTATTGTCACGCTGCATGATGCGTTGTATGCGAAGTGGGGTGGGAGTGTATACACCAATAACATGATCTAAATGTTCAACAGAGCCGCTTTCAAATATCAGGGCAGCTTCTTTAATGGCATAAGGAGAAGTTTGACGTTGCATCCATGCATTGGCATCACGGATAGTAGCAGGGTGTGTAAATGTATTCAGCAATTCCAGTTTGTCTTTATCAGCAAATACCAGCGAAGCTATGTACGAGCGGTTTAATTTTCCATCCGTATAACTTTCTTTGCCAAACTGCTCAATAATATTTTTCTTCAACTCTTCGTCTTCATTCATCAATCGTTTTGCAGCAGCATCCGCATAATAAACGGGGATGCCAAGCACTTCAAATATTTTAGCTACAGTGCTTTTGCCGCTGCCGATGCCACCCGTAAGACCTACTCTGAGAACCACGATTTGTTGGATTAAGAAAGATTTTTTGGAAATAAAATCAAGATAAAAAATAACAATGACAAACAATAAATAAAAAGAGGAAACTGTGTCAATCCAATTTCCTCTTAATCCTTTTCAATCCGACAAATCGTGGTTCTTTCCTTTCAAATCTGAAAAATCGTGGCTCTTACTTTTTCTCTGCAGTTGCTACCGGTTTATTCAACGCAGCAGTCCAATCCATACTGATAGCGGATTTTTCAATTTTAATATAGCTACCAGGGCTTACTTCAAGATTCAGTGTGCCATCTTCATTTACTTTATTGATAGTGCCATGAATACCGGCGATCGTTACGATCTTATCGCCTTTTTGCAGATCCTCAATAAACTTTTTTTGGTTCTTTGCTTTTTTGGCTTGGGGACGGATAAAGAACAACCAGAATACAAGGATCATTAATCCTAAAAAAATAAACTGGAAGCCTCCAAAACCACCACCACCTGCGGGAGCAGCCTGCAATAAATACATGTAACTCATTTTTTTGTCTTGTTTTATTTTAATCTGAAATTTCTACTCTGAAACTAAGCTGGGTAAGATTTTCGGGTTTGGTATTGGCTGTAACAAAAACTTCTTTTCTTGTTTCACCTTTAGCCCTTCCCTTACTGTCAAATTTTGCTTTGATCACTCCTTCTTCACCGGGTGCAAATGGTTTTTCTGGTTTTTCAGGAACTGTACAGCCACAGCTTGCTGAAACATTCGCGATAATAAGATTTTTATCACCGGCGTTTTTAAAGCGGTAACTTACCTCAACCACTTGCCCTTCTTTAATTTTACCAAGATCTTTATAAGTGGAATCAATCCATTCTATGGAAGTGAAATTGGTTGAATCTTTTGCAGCCTTATCTTTTTCTTCCTGTGTCAGCGCTTTTACCGAATTCTGATCTGCATTCTGGCAGGCAAAAAGACCTGTTGCGAGTAAAAGAAATATTATTTTTTTCATGGTTTGAAAATTTGAGAACCGCAAAGCTAAGAGGTATAGGAGAAAAAGAGAAAAAAGAGTTTGAGCCAGGAGTTAAAGGAGAAAAAGAGTTAAATAGATTAATCCATAAAATTTCTTACCTGCAACAGAAAGTCTAAAAAAGCAAAACCCTTTAATCTGACTCTCTTTTCTCTCTTTCGGCATCTTAGTCTATGCCTTTTTGTAATCTACTTTTTGCATTTTGCCCTGTTGTATTAATTCTTTGTGAATATTATCCAGTATCCCATTTACAAATTGACCGCTTTGTACTGTGCTGTATTCTTTAGCCAGATCAATATATTCGTTGATCGTTACTTTGGGAGGTATTGTTTCAAAATAAAGAAATTCAGCTAAACCCATTTTCATCAACAGCATATCCAGTACAGCAATTCGCTCAGGGTCCCAATTTTTCAATTTTGGCGTAATAATGCTTTGCAAATGTTCTGCTTTTTCCAATACTGTTTGTAAGAGACTTTTAGCAAACAGTTCCTTATCCGGACTAAGCATTTGTTTGAAATTCAACGAACCTGGTTTTTGAATATAACCAACAAGCAATTGCACTATCATTTCACCATCATCATTCCAGCCGGAAAAATTTTCTTCTATGTGAGAAATAAAAATTTCATTGGCCAGTAGCATATCATTGAGAATAAACTCAAGGATCTTTTTTTCTTCCTGCTTATCCCTTGAAGGAGTAGAGATATAAGTTTTATATTCAGTTTTTTCTACCAGGTCCAGGTAGATCTTGCGGATCAGTTCCGTATCGGTTTTTA
>CAMLEX010000820.1 GCA_946479055.1 uncultured Bacteroidota bacterium
CTTCGTTGTGGATCAGCGCCGGCAACAGTCGCTTCATCGCGAACTGCCGCTTCATGAGTAGCGCCCCAATAAGCATGAACATGGTCATAAGCCGAAACAGTAAAATCAGCATTGCCTTTTGTAAATGGTCCTTTGGAATCCGGTGGCCAAAGCCGTATGGAATCGGATGGCATATCATAATGTCCCCGTGTAGCCAAAGCAGAAGAAGTTTCCGCAGCTAAAAGTTTTTCGCCGGGAAATCTTTTTGGCAATTCCGGATAATCATTTTTTTTATAATTGAAGCCTAATAGATCCAATGCTCCTGACTGATAAATAAAATTCTTTTCGGGAATATTTTCTGTTAATGCAGAAGTAACAGGCCGTGTACTGTCAAGGCTCTTTACAATATTTACCAGTTCTTTTGTGATAGCCATTCCTGTACTATCAAATTGCTCACGAATTTCATTGCCGATACTCCAAATAAAAACAGAAGGATGATTACGGTCTCTGCGCACCATGTCTTCCAAATCTTTTTTATGCCATTCCTTCCAGTACAAATGATAATCATACCGGTTCTTTCTTTTAGCCCACATACCAAAAGCTTCATCCATTACAATGAATCCCATTTGATCACATAGGTCCAATAATTCAGGTGCAGGTGGATTGTGCGCCGTGCGAATAGCATTACAACCCATTGCTTTTAATATTTGCAGTTGGCGTTCAATAGCCCTGGTATTAACTGCAGCGCCTAGTGCTCCAAGATCATGGTGATTGCAAACACCAAGTATTTTTAACGGCTTGCCATTTAAAGCAAATCCTTTTTGCGAATCGAAATTGAAATAGCGGATGCCGAAAGGAATACGATAATCATCAATAAGCTGGCCTCTATTATTTATCAATTCAATCCTTGCGAAATATAAGTAAGGACTATCAACAGACCAGAGTTTTGGATTTTTTATTATGATCTTTTGATCAACATCGCCTGCCTGGTTATTTATCACAATCGGAGAATATTGTGTTGCCAGCTTTTGATTTTTCGGGGAGTATATGGTTGTTCTAATTTTATACGCCACAGAATGTCTAACATCGTTTTTAATACGCGGCTTAATATTTATAACCGCGGAACTCTTAGTGACAATCGGAGTTGTAATAAATAAATCTTCTTTATCTATAAAAGTTGAATTGGTAATAACCAACCTTACATTATTGTAAATACCCGAACCGGTGTACCATCTTGAATTGGGTTGCTGGCTGTTATCCACTTTTACAACAACTATATTTTTTTGGAAAGGCTTTATGTAAGGAGTAAGATCGTAGCGAAAAGAAATGTAACCATTCGGCCTTATTCCTAAATAATGTCCGTTGATCCAAACCTCGCTGTTTTGGTAAATGCCATCAAATTCAATAACTACATTTTTATTTTTTGCAGAAACGGGAACAGTAAATGTTTTTCTATACCAGCCAATGCCGCCGGGCAGAGCGCCACCCTGGTTGGTAGCCGGATTCTTTTCGCTAAAGCTGCCTTCAATGCTCCAGTCGTGAGGAAGATTAAGCATTCGCCATTTTGCATCATTATAATTTATAGAAACTGCGTTGCTGTCATTTCCTAAAAAAAACTTCCATCCCTTATTGAAATCTATCACGCTTCTTATTTGCGCACTGGACAATACAGCAACATTTACCAGCATCAATAAAAATATAAATCGTAAAGCCTTCAACTCTTAATTGTTAATTAGTAATTATTAATTTTAGAATCAATCCCATTTGACGATAAAATGATAGCTCCCGGATCCAACACTGATCTTAGTTTTATTTTTTTCAAATCCATCCACACGTAAATCAGTTCTGCCTTTTATATTTTTCCCATTTTCCATAATGGTTGAAGAATGGGTTGATGGAAGATAAATTGTTGCCGTAGTATTTGCCGGAATATCAACATTCATTGCAAACTGATCTCTTTCTTTTTTCCATTCGCTTTTTATTATTCCATAAGGAGAATGAAAACTCGCTTTTGCATTTGTTACATTGCCTACAGGCTGGGGCTTGATATCAATTTTATTATACGCAATTCCGTTATGCGCAATTTTTATTCCTGCAAGGCCCGCATAAAACCATTCCATTAAATGCCCCAGCATAAAATGATTATTGGAAACAGAAGGAAGTGCCTGCCAGGATTCGGTAAGAGCAGTGGCACTATGTGCTAATTGATAACCATAGCCAGGCACATCACTTCTGCTGTTCATATCAAATATTACATCTGATCTTCCCGCATCCTCCAATGCCCGCAAAACATAACGATAACCGATATCGCCTGCAGTCAATGCATTTTTCCGGTCACGAAAATCTTTTACCAGGTTATCAATAACAGCATTTTTATTAGCGGGTTCTACCAGGTTCATGAATAATGCCATTGCATTAGCAGTCTGGCTGCCCGTGCCGTATTGTTTAGATTTTGTATCAAAGAATTTTTTGTTGAACGATTTTTTTACCGCTGCTGCTAGTTGCTGGTATTGTTTTGCATCTTCTGTTTTGTCCAGAAGTTTTGCAATGTGGGTCATCATAGTGAGATCATAATAATAAATGGCGGTAGCAGTTAAACCTTTCGGCGTTAGTTGTGAAAAACCCGGACGATCAGGACCAATGTCATACCAATCACC
>CAMLEX010000821.1 GCA_946479055.1 uncultured Bacteroidota bacterium
ATATTAAAAATAATGAATCAAAAAGCGCATTATATCCTTCTATTTCCCTGAACCAGTTTGCCGAGCAGGTGCCATCCATAAAAAAGCGCTATCTCTATCATAAAGACTTTGCAAAGGCAACGATGGACGATATTTTTATTAATAAAGAAGGAGATGAATCTTTTCTTCAATTACAATGTTATGAATTACATAGCTGCTGGTTTGAAAACTCCGGAAATGGAAAATTCGTAAAGCATCAGCTTCCCGTGGAGACACAGTTCGCCCCGGTTAATGCTATAATTTGTGAGGATATCGGGAATGATGGCAAAATGGATTTGCTGTTGGCAGGCAATGAATACCAGGCTGATGTAATGACCGGCCGCTATGACGCTTCCTATGGCTGCTATTTACGGGGTGATGGTAAAGGGGGATTTTCTTTTATTGAGCCATCAATTAGCGGACTGGTATTAAAAGGTGACGTGAAAGATTTAAAGCTCATACAAACAGCAGACAAAAAAAAGCTGTTGCTGGCAGCAATCAATAATGACCGGATGAAAGCTTTTTTGATAAAAAAATAAAATACAAAAGGACATTTTACGTATAGCAACCAGCAGCGTGCCTGAGATCAACAACGTCCTGATGTTTGAAATAAGCAGGGACGAAACCGGCATGATTAAATTTTCATTTTTGCACTACAGGTAAACAATGTTTTGCGAAGCATAAGCATTGCTTTTGTCATTCAGCTTCTTCTCTTTTCCTGATGCGCAGATCTTACCCCTTTTTTTAACTATTTCGTTTTAGCAAAATAAATCCTGTAATAAAATTGTCCATCCTTTTCATAAGTAAAGCCATTTCCATAAGATATGTTTTATCTCAACTTGCATTTAGATTTTTCTAACAAATCAAACGCTCAGGATTAGTAACGATTGTAAATGCTCCAGGTAATGCCATATAGAGACTCCTCACAGTAAGCGGATTTATTGAGCCTGCCTGTACTTTACTAAATATACTCATCTGGAAAAAGGATAGATGCCGCGATAACAGATAGAACACGCCGGAATTTGGCTTAAGCATTGATGTTATAAATCTCTTCATTAGTAATTAGTCATCATTTTTTTTAAAAACTGCTAAATCAAAAGTTATGAGAAGATTCCTGCAACTTATTCTCTTCGGAGTGTTTTTAGTTGCTTCAGTAAATGCGAGTGCCCAGCAAGAAATAAAGGGCAGCGTTAAATCCTCCAGTGGTGAACCGGTAACAGGCGCTTCTGTTTCCATAAAAGGAAAAAAAGGCGGAACTTCCACAAACAACGAGGGCTTGTTTTTCATAAAAGCCGAAAAGGGAACTCCGCTGGTTATTACTTCTGTTTCTTTTGAAACCAGGGAAGTACCTGCCAGTGAGAATATGGAAGTTACATTGGAAGCCAAAGTGGGCCAATTACAGGAAATATTAGTACTGGTAGACAAAGGTTATGGCAAATCAAAAAAAGATGCTGTAACGAGTGTTATATCCTCAGTTAAGGGCGCAGACCTTGCAGGTATGCCCTCTACAAATCTTGGTTCAGTATTGCAGGGTAGGGCTACCGGTGTGCAGGTTACCAATGCTGGCGGTGCCAACCCACCAACTCAAAAAATACTGATAAGAGGTTTTACCTCTTTGCAAAACAGCACTGACCCGTTGGTTATTATGGATGGTATAAACCTGGGTAGGTCAGGCTTGAATTTTGTAAACCTTGCCGATATTGAAACAATTGATATATTGAAAGATGCTTCGGGGGCCGCTATTTATGGTTCTGATGCTTCTGGCGGGGTAATCATAATTACTACTAAAAAAGGGAAACTGGGAAAATTTCAGACAGATGCAAGTGTATCTTATGGCACTGCATTTTACGAGGATCCCAAAATGGCCGACGCCAATGAATACATTGCTGTTCAAAAAAGACGAAATCCCGATTATGTAGTTCCTACAAATGCTGCTAATACAAATTGGTGGAAAGAATCTGTAAAAAGCGCCAATCAGATTAATGCCAACGTAAATTTTAGCGGTGGATCTGAAAAACTAAATGTGTTTGGTAGTTTAGGTTATATCAAGTCAGATGGTAACTATACGGTAGGTGATGCCCATTGGCAGAAGATTTTGGCCCGGTTAAATTTAGATTTCACACCCAATAAATATTTTAGGGCAGGCTTTACATTAAATCCAAGGTTTGAGAATTGGGTAAATCCAGGTCTGGGTCCAGGCCAGGGTGATTTAATGCCGGTTTTGCGTACCGAACCCACCTTACCTGTATTTGAACCAAGGCCGGGCCTCAACCAGTTTAGCCAATTCACCCAAACAAGTCTTGATAGAAATCAAAATCCCATTGCGGCGTTAACGAGGAACGTATACAATAAAAATTATTTTATGGGAATTATAGGTTCCTCCTATATTGAGGTAAGCCCCTTAAAAAATTTGCATGTAAGGAGCCAAATGAATATTAATACCGGCCAGGGATATAGTGCGGGTTATATTCCAAGGTATAGCAATGGAAATCGTGACAATAACTTTGATCCAGCTGTGCCATCATCGCTTGATAAGTCTGATTACGCTTATAATAGTTCAAATCATGCTTTCAACTGGATATGGACACAAACCGCGAATTATTCATATCGTTTAAAG
>CAMLEX010000822.1 GCA_946479055.1 uncultured Bacteroidota bacterium
GTATCCTTATTTATTACCAGGAATACGAAAGTATTTGCTATCGGATCTCTAATTGTTATAGCAAGTTTCTTGTTTCTGAAATATACTTCTCTATTAAATGACAATGCGGAAATCAGGAGAATGAGGACGGCATTAAAACCGGACGATGCGTCTCTGAACCTACGATTAAGAAACCAGGTCAGGCTTAAAGATTATCTCAGCACCCGTCCATTTGGCGCGGGGATTGGCGCTTTAGGTTATGCAGGCAAAACGTATAATAAAAATACTTACATATCAACTATTCCACCGGATAGTTATTGGGTAAAAGTCTGGGCGATGTATGGAATAGTAGGACTGGTCATCTGGTTTGGGATCATGATGTATATTTTAGGTAAATGCTGTGGCATTGTATGGAAAACTAAAGATCCAAAGTTGAGATTCAAACTAGCGGCGTTGACTGCAGGTGGTGCTGGGATTTTTATTTGCAGTTATGGTAATGAGGTAATGAACAATATGCCTTCGGCGATGATACTATATATTTCGTGGGCCTTTGTATTCTTAGGTCCAAAGCTTGATAAGAAAGAAGTATTGAATTATTGATGTAAAATTTTTAATTGAATAATTACAAAACGGGAAAATTTTAGAGCAATCATTCCTGTAAATAAAATGTAAGAGCATGGAATTTTTGGAAAGTTTACTGGGCATCACCTTATATACACTGGGTATTTTTTTACTCCTGAATTGTTGCTATATATTATTCTTTTCAGTCGCCGGGTTAAAGAAGGTCAGACCTTTGGATATAAACGTACAGCACTACCGGAAGTTTTGTATACTCATCCCAGTTTATCGCGAGGACCTGGTAATATTGGAAACAAGTAATGCAGCAATACAGCATCAATATGCAGGAAGTTTTGATGTGGTGGTGATTGCCGACGGACTCCAGGAGTCAACGCTTAATAAAATAAAGAGTAATGGCGCCAAAGTAATCGAAGTATCATTTAGAAAAAGTACGAAGGGACAAGCTTTGTCCGTAGCGGTTGTTGAATTGGAAAATGAGTATGATATGGTAATGGTGCTGGATGCTGACAATATAATGAATGAAAATGTTCTGGCGGATGTAAACTTCGCTTCCGAGGCGGGATACAAGGTGGTGCAAACACACCGGGTCGCAAAAAATAAGGACACGGCTTTTGCTTTCCTCGATGCCTGTAATGAAGAGATCAGTAATAATATTTATAGAAAGGGCTCATTCGCCCTTGGTCTTTCAGCGGCCCTGATCGGTTCGGGAATGGCTTTTGAATACAGCTATTTTAAAAAAATAATTGCAAATATTGGAGAAACAGTGGGAGAGGATAAAGAAATGGATTTCCGGATTGCAAAAGATAAAATCAAGATAGCTTACCTGCATGACACATTAGTTTTTGATGAAAAAGTAGAGAATGCCCGGGTATTTACACGTCAAAGAACGAGATGGCTATCATCGCAACTAGAACTGTTGAAAAGATATTCTAAGGAAGCATTTACGCAATTGAAAGCGGGTAATGTTGAATTTATGAATAAACTGATACAGGTTTGGATGGTGCCAAGAACTTTATTAATGGCCGCATTGGGCCTGTTTTTTTTACTATCATTATTTGTTCCGTTTGGTCCGTCTCCGTTTTTTTGGCTGAGCTTGCTGTTTATTCTTTTCGTTGCGCTGTTAATTAGTGTGCCGGGTCATTACTATAAAAACAAAATGTTATTAAAGGCCTTGCTCCGGTTGCCCCATGCAATAGTATGCATGATTGCCGCCCTTTTTAAGATTCGAAGAACTAAAAATTCATTTTTGGCAACCGCTCACAAAGCGGTTGTTTCATCAGAAATCAATCAGTAGTATATGCCTTTTTATATTATCATACCGGTCGCTGTTATTTTTCTCACGATAGGAGTGATCAGTGGCCTAAGCGCAAAAAATAAAAACGTTGGTAACGAATTTTTTAATTGACCCGGAACTATAATTAAAAGATCAGGCGATGAATGTATTTAACAACCCTAAATGGCTACAACAATTTCAATTCTCATACTCCAGGTTTGAAGAAATTCCCGGTTTCGTTTTTAAATCCATCAACAGCGATCTCGATAAAATGCAAACTGCTGATCCGCTGGTAAGCATTGTTGTAGCAGCCTGGAATGAAGAGGTCAATATTTTACACTGCCTGGCAAGCTTGTCTAAAAACAAAACCACCATTCCTTTAGAGATCATAGTGGTGAATAACAACTCGACCGACAAAACCGGGCAGACGCTGGATAAGTTGCATGTAAAAACAGTTTTCCAGAGCATACAGGGTTGGGGGCCGGCAAGGCAAATGGGAATGGAGAAAGCGAAGGGAAAATATATTTTGTTAGCAGATGCGGACTGCTATTATCCTGAAAATTGGGTAAACGAAATGGTAGCTGCATTACAAAGGAATGGAGTGGCCTGTGTTTATGGGCGGTATGCTTTTATATCGGAACCAGGCTATCCAAGATGGAAGCTTTTTTTATTGGAGCAAATGAAAAATATAATTGCTGAGATAAGACATTTCAAAAGGCCGTACCTGAATGCCTATGGAATGAGTATGGGATATGTACGTGAATATGGAATTAAGGTAGGGTTTGTTATGCATAAGATA
>CAMLEX010000823.1 GCA_946479055.1 uncultured Bacteroidota bacterium
AACAATTTTTCATGGAAGAAATTTTCGTTGGGTGTGTTTTGCACGTTCACGTTTGACAGGGATGTATTAAATCTTTTTGAATCGGACCAGTTTGGTAATTCTACTGATGGCGATCCCATCAACAGGTTTGCCCGTTTTTCTACTCCTGATTTCAGCAAAATAAATATCTGGAGAGCACCGGGAGACATAGCAACCTATGCAAAGTATGATATCGGTACTTACCGGTATTATTATACCAGCGCCCAAACCTTCTTTTTGGAAAAAGGCGGCTATTTCAGAGTAAAGAGTATCAATCTTGGATACGAACTTTCTCCGAAAGGATTGAAAAAAGTCAAGATGGATAGGTTGAGGTTTTTTGCCGTAATGGATAATGTAGCGATGTTCCAGCAATCAAAAAAATTACCGGATGCGGAAGCCGTGAATCCTTATGGCGAATACAATGGCGGCGGGTATCCTATTCCTAAAAAATATACCCTGGGCGTGGAGGTTCAATTCTAAATTTTAAACACAGTTGTATGAGAACAATAAAATATTCATCGTTGAGCTATTTGCTGGTTGCCTTTCTGATCATTTCAACCAGCTCCTGTAAAAAAATACTCGAACAGGAACCAAAGAATTCTACTTATGCGGAAGTATTTTGGCAAAATGCAAGAGACTTGCGAAGTGCGGTAGCAGGTAATTATTCCTTAGTTCGGGATGCCATCACAAGTAAGAATAATCGCTATTATATGTATAGCGATGCCGTTGCAAAAAACTATTTCACTATACAGTATAATGGTGATGGATTGGAAGGTATTCAGAATGGCAATTTTACTTTTCAGTATAATGTCGTTTCGTTGGGTTCATTGGGCGACTGGACCAAATATTATAAGGCCATTGCCATGTCCAACACTATTTTGAAAAAGGTTCCTGCAGTAACTGACGATAAACTGGCTGATGTAAGCGATCCGGCACAATTCAGGAATGAGATAATAGGACAAGCATTGTTCCTGAGAGCATGGACCTATTTTATGATGGTAAGAGTATGGGGCGATGTTCCTTTGGTCACGGAAGCGTATGATGATCCGCTGAGTGCACCACAATTAGGACGAAGCCCGAAAGCAGAAGTGATGAAACAGATAGAAGATGATTGTCATGCTGCTATTGGTTTATTACGCTGGGGTTATACAAATACCGGCGATGCGAAAGTAACCGCGAATAAGGGTGCTGTGTATGCTTTACTGGCCCATTTATATCTCTGGCGCGGCACTATGAGCGATCTTGGTTCTGATGCACCAAATATGACGGATGTCAATAGCGCTGATACATCCATAACAGCGCTGATCACCGCTGGTGGATACTCTTTGACGGATACATCCAAATATTACCAAACATTTATCGGCAGATCTGCGGAAAGCATTTTTGAATTAAATATGAGTGAGAATACGATGGAAGGTTCTCAGGCTGGTATTGGTATGGAATTTTTAAGAGATGATTTGTTAAAGAATTGGAATGGCAATAACCCCAGGTTTCATGTAGCACCTGGTTATTTTACTACGCATTTTCTTATCAGTCCTGAACGTGCTGAGGGTTGGTATTGGAATGATGTTATAAATGATTGGGAATATTTAAGCTATAAGCCAGCTATTTATGATTCACTGGATGTTCGCTACAGAAAAAATTTTGATTATATAAAACAACTTCATCCTGCCTGTATAAAATACCAAAACGTTGCTTACAGGAATCCTGGCCAGCAACTGGATCCTTATTTGAGCAATAATATTATCATTTTCCGCCTGGCTGATATGATGTTGTTAAAGGCTGAAATTTCCCTTTACAGAAACAATCCTGATGAAGCTGCTGATATCATCAACTTTTTCAGGATAAGAAATGGAGCTCATGTAAAAGATCCCGATGATGATGAGGATAGGGACCTGATATTAGTTCATGGCATGAGCAAAGAAGATGTTATGAAGGAGTATGTAGTAGAAAGAGGAAAAGAACTCTACCTGGAAGGTCATATTTTTTATGACCTGCTCAGAACAAGAATGTATAGATCCTTTATTGATTGGTTACCCGACGATGAAGTGAGGTTTAAGAATGGTGGATTTTATTGGCCGGTCAGTCCATTATTATTTAAGCAAAACCCTTTACTGAAACAAACTCCTTATTGGGTAGGTAAAGTGTAGTGACAGGCAATTTATCATTTAAAAAATTTAATATGAAATGAGTCATAAAATTTCCGTGCTATTATACCGACAAGCGATGAAAATTTTATGACGAATTCCATAGCTTGTCCCGAAGCATTTCGGGATGGCCAAAATAAAAACTATTATACACATGAAAAAGATCAATAGCAGTCCTTTAATATTAATTCTTCTGATCTCGTTAAGTTTTGCATCCTGCAAAAAAGACAATTATAAAAACGATGGTGGTCAGAGTAATTCGAATGTAAATATGACCACCTACGATTTTTTAAAATCAAACCCTCTTTTTGATTCGTTAGTGCGGATCATTGATCATGCGGGTATGAAGGATGCGATTAATGGTGACATTACATTTTTTGCAACAACTAACTATGGCGCAAAGGATTTTGTAACCGCCCGTAAGATCAGGAACGGGGTAATAACAGGTGATGAAAACAGGCCCTA
>CAMLEX010000824.1 GCA_946479055.1 uncultured Bacteroidota bacterium
ACTCAAATATGATAATAAAAAGAAAAGATGCTCTTAAAATCGGAGATCAAACATACCAAGGATAATCGACTGTATCCATTGAACCCTCCTCCTACTTCCGTCCTTTCCTTATCTTCGCAGCCAATAAAGAAGCAAGTGTAATATGACGATCTCTTATAAATGGTTAAGTGAATATTTACCCGTAGTAGTTGAGCCGGAAAGACTGAGCCGCATCCTTACCTCTATCGGGCTGGAAGTGGAAAGCATGGAAAAATATGAAGAAGCCAAAGGTGGCTTGAAAGGATTGGTTATCGGAGAAGTCTTAAGCGCCGAAAAACATCCGAATGCGGATAAACTGACTTTGACCAAAGTAAATATTGGTAATGGTGAGCCTTTACAGATTGTTTGTGGCGCTCCCAATGTAGCTGCCGGGCAAAAAGTGGTTGTAGCTCCTGTTGGCGCTACTATTTATCCATCATCAGGCGATCCTTTAACAATGAAGGTCGCAAAGATCCGCAGTGTAGAAAGCTTTGGCATGATCTGCGCAGAAGATGAAATTGGCCTGGGTACGTCTCATGCAGGGATACTAGTTTTGCCTGAATATATAAAAGTTGGTACCACCGCTGTTGAATATTTTAAACCCTACGAAGACTGGATCTATGAAATAGGTCTTACCCCCAACAGGATGGACGCCATGAGCCATTGGGGTGTAGCAAGAGATGTATGCGCCTATCTTAGCCATCATGATAAAAAGGGAACCAGGCCCAAATTACCCACCAGCAATAGCTTTAAGGCGGATAATAATTCTCTCATTATTGACGTGAAAATAGAAAATGAAACTGCCTGTCCGCGATATTCCGGTGTAAGTATCGCCAATGTAACGATCGGCGAATCCCCGAAATGGTTACAGCAAAAACTAAAAGCAATCGGCCTGCGACCCATTAATAATATTGTTGACATCACTAATTATATACAGCATGAAACCGGTCAGCCTCTTCATGCTTTTGACGCTGATGCAATAGCCGGGAAAAAAGTGGTAGTGAAAAATATGCCTGAAGGAACAAAGTTCGTGACCCTGGATGAAAAAGAAAGAAAGCTAAATGCGGAAGACCTGATGATCTGCGATGAAAAAGAAGCCATGTGTATTGCCGGTGTATTTGGCGGCTTGCATAGCGGCGTTACAGAAACAACAAAGAATATTTTCCTGGAAAGCGCCTGCTTCGATGCGGTATCCATACGCAAAACATCTTTTCGCCATGGCTTGAGGACAGACGCAGCATCAAGGTTTGAAAAAGGGACTGACATTTCTGCAACTGTAACTGTATTAAAAAGAGCAGCCACGATTATCAAAGAAATTTGTGGAGGTGAAATAGCGTCAGAAATCGTAGATGTATATCCGCAAAAAAAAGAAAAAACACAGGTAGCGATGAAATATCATTACCTGAAAAAATTAAGTGGCAAAAATTATCATCCGGATGCGGTGAAGGATATTTTGACCAGTCTTGGTTTTGAAGTTTTAAAAGAAGGAATCGATGAACTAAGGGTCGCAGTACCTTATCACAAACCGGATATCAGCTTACCTGCTGATCTTGTAGAGGAAATCTTGCGCATTGATGGTTTAGATAATGTAGTTATTCCTGATTCAATCACCATTACACCTTCAGTAGAAGAAAATTATGCAACAGAAGTATACAAAGAAAAAACAGCAAATTATTTGGTAGGTCTTGGTTTTTATGAGATCATGACCAACTCTATTACCAACTCGGCTTATTTTACAGAAGAAGAATTGGCTTCATCCGTTAAAATGCTGAACAATCTTAGCGCTGAATTAAATATTCTTCGTCCGTCCATGCTGGAAACAGGATTGGAAGCGATTGCACACAATCTTAACCGGAGAAATAACGATCTGCGTTTTTTTGAATTTGGTAAAACATATACCACTATAGGTTCTGCTCAATACAGCGAACCGGAACATCTTTGTTTATATATAACAGGAAAGAATAATGAAGATGGCTGGAGAAGTAAATCAACTGCTTCTGATTTTTATGTATTAAAGGGTATGGTTGCAAAACTGTTACAATCACTTGGCGTCACAGTAGATTCATTTGAACCTTTAGCCGGAACTAAATTTGAATCAGGCTTGCAGGGAAAGATAAAGGGAGAAGTTGTTTTGCAAACTGCAATAGTTCATAAAAAAACATTGAACCGGTTTGACATTAAACAACCTGTATTCTTTGCCGACCTTAACTGGGATTTATTATCGAAAATTGCTGCCGGTAACAAACCTGCATTTAACCCAATTCCTAAATTCCCTGCAGTACAGCGGGACCTGGCGTTAATCGTTCCTTCACAATTAACTTATGAAGAAGTAGAAAAAGCAGTACAAAAGATTAAGCTTAACAAGTTGCAGGGCGTTAAATTATTTGATGTTTTTGAAAGTGAAAAATTGGGGGCTGGTAAAAAATCACTGGCCGTGAATTTTACTTTTTTGGATGAAGACAAAACCCTGACCGACCAGGAGATCGATGGATGGATGAACAAGATCATGACAAGTTTGGAAAAAGATCTGCAGGCCGAAATAAGAAAATAACCCACGTCTTTGGCGGGGCAAGTTATGCTAATTTGAATCCTCGCCTGCGGCGGAACCA
>CAMLEX010000825.1 GCA_946479055.1 uncultured Bacteroidota bacterium
CGAATCCATCGCCGTCAGAAATTTTGCAGCCGCACCAATTTGGTAATATTTCCATTCTCGTCATAAGTAAACGTTTAATTCACAAGATGTCAAAGAACGAACTATATCACATTTGCGTTGAAACAAACAATGAAACAACATTTTTCAGCATATCTTCAGATCGTGAAAAACAGATTGTCTTTCGTTGCAGTCTTCGTAGTTGTTGACGAAAATGAAGATTTTTTCTTTCGATATGATTCGTTACTCTTTTGTTGAAATCATGAAGCTCTCCAGGTATTAATGAAGAATAAATCGTCAACCTGTCCGTAAATATCATTTTCGGATTTGTCTTCAAAAGTTCATCTGTTATTTTCCGGATATTTTCTTTTGTTCTTCTTCCTACCGTAAACGCTGCAATCTTTTTTGTCGCTTTACTCAGAGCATACATGATCCACGATTCATTTTTTTTATTTCCTACAAAAGTCCGGAGCTCATCCATTTCATATTCTTCATTGCTTTTCCTGACGAAAACAAACCGGCAAGCCGAAGCAATCTTACTAATTGCTCTTCCAATGCTTACTTTCGAAAATCCAACAATCCGTGCAATCGAGCTTATGCTGCAACCTTCATTGTTCAATAGTGTGATCATTTCCTTCTGATCCGGATTTATTTTTCGGGTCGAATAAGTAAGCTGCTGGTATTTTTTACATGATTTACAGAACAGCTTTTGCCGGCAACTTTGCCAGCCTTTTTTGATGCAATTATTTCCACAGAATTTGCAACTGAACATTTCAGACGAGAATCTTTCAGCTAATTAAAACTATTTCAATTACATTAAAAACCAAAAACTAACGAGTGCAGTTAAAAAGTAAACAAACGCTTAGGTGATAAAAAGTAACACCACGGAATAAACTTTCCAGGATTTACAGGCTTCAGAACGACGATCAACTCCTCCTGATACAAAACCATCCACCCGAAAAAGGGAAATGTTGAGAGGCTTTTTATTGTCTTTCAGCATTTTAGATTTTATTTTTCGACCAGGTGATAAAAAGTAACACTACCAGCCTGGGCGGGGTGTTTTTTAATAGGTTTTAATACTGTCAGTATTATAAATCTTCATTTCGAATTTCGGCCAGTTTAAATAATATTCGGGCGTAGGCAGAATTTCTGATTTGCTAAGAAAAGTTTTATTATGGACATGCATCGAATAAATCGTATCATTAACCGGAGCGAAATATTTGAGCGTAATTAAATAATTTGAGTTCGAATCAGTTTTTATTACCCATGAACTCAATGCAGTATCACCGGCAAGATGGATTTTTAAAGAATGTGCCCCCATGCTATTTTTTACTATATACTCCCTTGGGCCAGTGAGTTTATTATTAAATACTATACGAATTGAATCAAAAAAGGCTTCGAATGATGAACTGGAATCTTTAATCAGACTAATATCCGCGAATGTTATCCGAATTTTAGATTCACCTTTTTTTTGAGAGATGCTGTTCACAGAGTTGTTGGAACATGATATCAGTAATCCCCCAAAAATAAGTACGCCTAATATTTTCATCTTTCACAAAATTAGTTAGAACTCTTACTTGCTACTTGTGCAGCTGCCTTTGCTTCTGGAACAATAGGTTTGAGTATAAATTTAAAAAAATCAAGGCTACCCGGAGCAGTAGGGTCATATGTCTGAGGAACAGATTGTGAAGGATTAGATAAATCAACCGGCTTATCTTTCATGTTGTAAACATCATAAACTGTTGAAGCAAAACTTGTCAGAGCATCATTAAATCCTTGCTGGGTGGTCGCGTCAATTTCTTTTCCTGCCAAATATGAGTCGCGATATGCCGCAACGCGTGGATCATTATAAAAATCATACTCATATTCCAATCCTGCTTCTCGAGTTGGGGCTGTTCCAGATATAGCCCATATAGCTTTTGCCTCAACCTCACCTTGAAGTTGCGTTTGAAAAGTTTGACGGCCAAAGGGCTGGCTTTTTCGCAAATTGTTATAAAATATCTCCTGCCCAGCATGTGCTGACTCTTCAAAGACAGTGCTTTTACTTGTATGCCCCATTAAGTTTGTATTCAGTTGAATTACCCCCCATTTAGTTTCTCCCATTTCACCAGCTGGTAAATTAGAACTTCCTGTTATTCTAACTTTTTCAGGAGCAGCTTCAAGATAATCATATAGTCTTCGATAAGCCTTATTTGTTATATAGAGTGATTTCCATGTTTGGAAAAATGCTTCTCCTTCTTCTTTAGACTCAAAGCCAGGATATTGATATGATGTACCCAACCCAAAATTTGCGGTAATTATCAGTTTGAAAGGTTGAACGTCCCCTCCGTCTGGATCAATAAAATAGATAGGATTATCATTGGCAAAAGCATACGGCGACATTGCAGGATACCTTCTTGAATGAGGGTCAGTGCTCAACCACCTCCCCAATCTCGCATCATAAATCCTTGCTCCAAAATCATAATCCGTTCCGGTGCTTCCTGTAATTTCGTCGTCCTTTTCTTTCCCGTTAAATCCGTATCTCGTTGCAGTGCTGTTGAACGAGCGCCCCGGCATACTTGAACCGAATGCGAAGTAGTCATTTGCGCTGATCACGTCGGCGGTGTAGTAGTCTACTGTGCCGT
>CAMLEX010000826.1 GCA_946479055.1 uncultured Bacteroidota bacterium
AACATATTGGTCACCCATTGTTCAATGATGATTTTTATGGCGGCGACAGGATCGTAAAAGGAACTGTTTTTACCAAATACAAACAATTTGTCGATAACTGTTTTACAATCTGTCCACGCCAGGCCCTGCATGCAAAAACATTAGGTTTTATTCATCCGGTAACAGGCAAGGAACTATTTTTTGAAACCGAATTACCGCACGATATGGTGCAGGTGATTGATAAATGGAGAAGATATACAGAACCGCGATTTTGATAATTTTAAGGGATTAAGAGGAAATTTTAATTCATCATTTCCTCTTAATCCGTCTTAATCCTTTTAATCGTGGTTCTGTTTAAAATCAAACAAGGTGGCCGTAAAAATTCCTCTTTCTCTTTTTTTAAACACTACATCCCAGTTGCCGCTATACCGCAATGTTTTGGGAACAAGATAATCGCCGAATTTTGTCATCTGTACTTCCATACTAACATCGAAATCGTACAAACCAGTATCATAACTCAGGCTGTAGTTACGGGCCAGCACTTCCATTGTCTTTGCATCAAACCAGGTGATCATATTATCAATGACGATCTTATCTTTTTCACCGGATGAAAGATCTTGCCTGGCTTTTACAGAAAAAAGATAACAGGGTTTTCCTTCAAATTCGGTCTGGTCGATCAGGAAATCATAATATTCAGCTACATCGGGATCGAAGATGTTTATTTTATCACCAATAAATGGAATGCCTGGAATTTTTTTACCAGGATTGAAGAATAACATTTTTAATTGTTCCTTATGTTTGGCTGTGCCAGATTTCCCTTTGGCTGTAAAAGAGGTTCCGTTTACAATATTGTTTTCTCCGCAAATTTTTCCGTTGGTGAAAAACAAACCGGCATATAACTCGGCTGTATAATAATTATAGCTTCTGTCACTCTTATAAAAATCACCCTGCGTGGTTTCTGAAAGGACATCCATCGTACGGCAGCCATCCAACCTGTTTTGGCGGGTTTTACTTTGCATACCTGCTTTTTGTTTCCCTTTTTTATCTATGATACGGATATCATTGAGTGAAGTAAAACCGAGTACATGCAGGTTTTTAAATGCTTTGTAGAAAGTAGTATCGTTTTTTACACGATCAATGAATTTGGAAATATTAATATCCGTTCTAACGACTACTTCTGAGAGGTTGATCATTTTAGCAAGCCGCTCATTATCCAGGGAATCCTGAACCTGCGCATAACTTATTTTAAAAAACAAAGAAAAAACGAGTACAGAGAAAATAAACTTATTCATGCCTTTTATTTAACCGGGGAAAAGCATTTTATAATCCACCTTTATCTTACCCTTTGAAATATCATTCAGCTTTCCTTTCATTAGTTTTCGTTTCAGCGGAGAAATATAGTCAATGAAAAGTTTACCCTCCAGATGATCATACTCATGAAGAATAACCCTTGCTGATAAGCCATTGAAAGTTTTTTGATGTGGCTCAAAATTTTCATCACGGTATTGAAGGGTTACTGTTTCATTGCGATAAATATCTTCCCTTATTTTAGGTATGCTCAAGCATCCTTCATTGTAAGGCCATTCTTCGCCATCGAGCTCCACAATACGGGCATTGATAAAAACAGCTTTAACGCCGGGATTATCTGGATACTCGTCTTTTTCTTCCTCATCCATATTGGTAAACATCTGGGCAGTGTCCACTACAAACAGGCGGATGTCTTTATTGACTTGCGGCGCTGCCAGGCCTACACCTGCACTGGCATACATAGTTTCCCACATATCCTCAATCAATTTTGACAGGTCGGGGTAATCAACACTGATATCCTTTGCTACTTTTCTTAAAACCGGGTGACCGTATGCTACTATCGGAAAAATCATTTAGACACGAATTACACTATTTAATATGAATTTTTGCAAGCGCAAAGGTAGTTTTTATCAATTTATTAACCTACTGATGGGGTCAACTTATTGATCTCATATAATCCTGTAACATAATAGTAGCGGCTATTTCATCTACAATAGCTTTATTGCGTCGCTGCATTTTCTTCATCCCCATATCGATCATGGCTTGTTTTGCCATTTTGGAAGTATATCGTTCATCTACTTTGGTGATGGGGATTGATGGAAAATTTTTCTGTAATTCTTTGATACATTTTTCTACAAGGGGGGTGGCATGGGTATCCGTATCATCCCAGTTTTTGGGCTCACCGATGATGATCCGTTCTACCAGTTCTTTTGAAAAATAATCCTTAAGAAAAGGTATCAATTGTTTGGATTCAACAGTAGTTAATCCTGTGGAGATGATCTGCAGGGGATCAGTAACGGCAAGGCCCGTTCGTTTGAGTCCGTAGTCGATGGCAATTATCCGGGGCATGATGGGGAACGCAGATTTTTATGATTTTTATGATTTACCCAGATCATCACTTTTCTTAAAAATCATGATAATCTGCGTTCTTATTGTGTTCTAATTTATAAACAAGTCAGCTATAACAAAGATGGCAAAAACAACTGAAGCAATACCATTGGCTGTCATGAAAGCCAGGTTTACTTTTCGAAGATCAGTGGGTTTAACAATAGAATGCTGGTAAATGAGCATACCTGCAAATACAGCAACTCCTGCCCAGTACCACCAGCCAAAT
>CAMLEX010000827.1 GCA_946479055.1 uncultured Bacteroidota bacterium
TATCCGGACACCTATGCCCGGTGAAACAATAAATGCAGATTCATTACCGCCGGTAAATTTTGCTACACCGCTTTCCAATTTTGCATACAAAGCGGGCACAATGCGGTATTTAAGACCAACCCTGACCGGCACGGCATTGATGGAAGGCATCTTAATGTCTCCATCGCCTTTATTTATCGTTTTACCGCCAAAATGCATATAGCCTGCTGATCCGGTGAGGCCAATCTTCCCCAGTCTTATATCCGCACCAAGCCCTGCACCATAGCCATTTTTATTGGTTTCTTTAAAACTGCCTGTTGGCCATCCGGCTTCTGCAAATGGCCCCAGGCTAAATCCTTTCAACTGTGCTTGTCCCGGCAAACATGCCATCAACATGGTCAGAACTATAAAAAAAACTTTCATTAATGAATCATTTTCATTCATCCGGCAAACTTCCTGCCATTAACAATTCGTAGTTGCGAAATTGCTGTTAACCCTTGTAGTCCAGACTTATAGCATTTCCTTACATCTTGCTGGCAATTATCTGGCATAACTTTGTAAATAAAATTAATGCTATGAAATACATAATAACAACAGCGATGCTGATAATGCTGGCAACTACAATACAAGCACAGGAAAAAAAGGAACCAACTACTCAACAAATAGTGGAATCAAAAAATTATATTTTCAAGGCGGAATCAGTTAATCCACCACGGGGCCAGTTAAGACATCTGACTTCTGAATATGACGTGGTAGTTACAAGCGATACCGTTACAGCTTACTTACCCTATTTTGGCCGTGCTTATTCTGCGCCTATTAATCCATCTGAAGGTGGTATAAAATTTACGTCTTCAGATTTTGACTATTCGGTAGAGAAAAAAAAGCGGCGCAGTTGGCAAATAATGATCAAGCCAAAAGATGCCAGTGACATACAAGTATTATACCTCACCATTTTTGATAATAATAAAGCTACTTTGCGGGTCAATAGTTTAAACAGGGAAAGCATTTCTTTTAACGGGTATATTATAGGGGGAAAAGAAAAAGATAAGAAAGCATTTTAACATTTACTCCTTAAACTTATGATATTTCGATTTTCCACCTTCTGATTCCATCACTAATGTATCATTATGGAAGTAAACTTTAGCAGAAAAAACAAAGTCAGGATAGCTTATAAATATCGAATCCTCTTTAATTCTGTATTTATGAGACTCAAAATGCTCAGTGTAATAAATGGAATCTACATTTATCTCAACAGTAAGTGGTTCTTTATTATCACTTGTCCAAACTCCAATCAATTCGTTCTTATTATTTAAAGACTTATAGCCTTGCATATTCACATTGAGATCAACAGAAGTTGCTCTATCCTGTCTTATAGTATCAGTTGATATTGCTTGTTTGTCAGTAGTAGATTTGTCGGTATTACAACTTATATTATAAAGAAAAGATAAGGCAACAAGTTTTTTCATGCTTGAAAATTAGTGATTATTGCACACATTTCGGCAAGCCGCATTTTAGCGGCTGCAATGGCAATGTCAATCAGAATTTATTTCTCGTCCGCCATATAGCAACTCAGTATTATCGGCGGTTTCATTTTGTTTTTTGATAAACTTCCTCTTCCCATTTGTAGAGACCATTAAAAACACCACCTGTCAAAAATTTATCGAGAAAACTTGCAAATGAATTTGTCAAAGTGAGCTGACTATCAGTTTTTTTATAAATCGAATAATTCTCACTGTTTTGAGCATCAATCGCAATTGTCCACATATCACAATAAATCATATACTCTGCGATATGGAAATCCTTTTGACCGATTGTATAACTATCTTGTTTATTCTCTAGTATTTCGTCTAGCGGAATGATTCTAAACATGTCCTCTTCTGATTCGAATCCGTTGCAGAAGGTGTAAAACTGTTTTATGTCTGTCGGAAGTTTGACTCCTTTGGTCTTTTCAAATTTTGTGATATCAATTACTGATGCCGCCTTATATAGAGTTACGCCGAAATCAGCTTTATTACTTTGAATTTTGGATATTATGTCTGTAATTTTTGGAATCATCGAATTGTCGATAACGATTGTATTTGCACTACTTCTGGTACAGCTTTATTCTGATTATTAAATCTTAACAGTACCAATTTTAGTTGGATATCATGTTATTTTTAACGAATACACCGAAGTTAATATATGGTTGACAATTTTTCCGCCTTAAATATTGGCCTGCTGCGTTATTTATAATAAGGTCTGAACATAAAAAAGTCACTGAATCTTTTTTATCAGTGACTTTTTATTTGAATCAATACTTTATTTAACAACACCGCATCCTATCCGTGAACCGGCATTACCGGTTGGCTGGGTTGTAAAATCATCTACGCCGCCATGTACGATTATCGCTTTGCCCAGGATATTTTTATCAGGCTTACCACCAAGCGTCCAAAGATCGGTTTCTAAACTAATGGTGCCCTTTCCTTTTGAATCCAGTTTTACATTGCCGATATCACCAGAGTGAAAACTTCCCACACCCCATTTTCCGTGTTGAGCATTGGTTGGGTTCCAGTGACCATGTGCCATCTTACCACTATCGCTGCAATCGCCGTGTTCATGAATATGAACCGCTACACTTTTGCCTGCTTTGGCCGCAAC
>CAMLEX010000828.1 GCA_946479055.1 uncultured Bacteroidota bacterium
ACTAAGAAAAAAGTTGATTTATGAATGTAATAAGAATGGTGTGGGTTTATTGCTTGGCTCTGATGCGCCACAGGTGTTTGATGTACCGGGCTTTTCGGTTCATCATGAATTACGCTATCTCGTAGACGCCGGCCTTACTCCATATGAAGCATTAAAAACCGGAACGGTAAATGTGGGCAAATTTTTAAACCGGGAAGATCTTGGCATTATAAAAACCGGTGCTGTTTCAGACCTGTTATTAGTGAATGGTAACCCGCTGGAGGATATTAATCAGACAAAGAATATTGAAGGAGTAATGCTGGGCAATCTTTGGTTGTCTAAAGAATATATCAATGCAGAATTAAAAAAGTTGGAAAAGAATTAATTCCCAAAAAAAATAACCCCACTTCAGCAGCAGGGTTTATACATTTCTAATAATGGTAAAAGAAAGAAGTTGACCGATATTAGATTTCCAGGTAATTAACCTGCTGGTTTTTACAAAGGAATCAGTTGGATCGGTTTTCCAAGGAATCAGTTGGATCGGCTTTACAAGGAATTGGTTTCGGTCGGTTTTTACAAGGATATAATCGGTCTTCAGTATGATATTGGATTGTATGATTGAAAGTATCAATCAACTTCTGATACAAACATAGATTGGATAGCTATATAAAACAAGCGGAATAATACCTCTGCTGAATAAGAAATTTACGTAGCAATATTTTGTTTGCAGGCGACTGCAGATCGCTGCCGGGTATTATTGGTTTGTATGGTGTTACACGGATTAGCAAATAGTTGCGTAGTGAAACACGGGCTAAAAAAATCAGGAAAGTGAATTCACCCAGGTAAGGCTATAATCCTGTCCTTTTGCTTTTGTACAGGTAAACAAAAAGCAGGTAGTAAAGAGCATATTAATCAGATCGTCTTTAGAAGAAAGACTCATTTGACCACTTACATGGGCTTCTATTGAAGATGTTTCGATAGCTAGCCATCCGGGTTCTACTTTTTCATGGCTATAGCCAATATCATAACGCCGGTCTGCCAGTTTTTCTACCAGATTTCTTAACAGGCGGGATTCTACAAAATTGGCTGTGATTGCGATTGCTGAATTTTCCATGTGGTTGCTGTTTTTTTTGTTAGACTTTTTCATAGGTTTTGATTTTGCGGGTACGGATTAAATTCAACAGGTACGGAGGAACGGTTTAAGGGTTTAAAAAAGGATCAACAGGATTTATGTTTTTCAAAAGGTTTGGATTTTTCTGCTCTCAATTACAATATGAAGTAACGACAGAATCAAGCCGAAAAAAATAGAACCTTCTATTGTTTTATTGTAATTGTATTTTGCGGGTATTTGTAGAGTTTTAACTACTTCTCCGGTATAGTGCGTTGGAAATGAATATCCTGGAGGCCAAATTATTAACACTTAAATATAAATCCCGGTGTATGGAAAATATCTGCCGGTGATTCTTATGCTCTAAACCAGCTGCATGAGCCGATCATCCCTGTTCTTTGTTTTCTTTCTCTTTGTTGCTTGCAAGGGGAATAAATATGAATTGAATAATCACCTGAACAATTTTACTGAACAGCCACTGCTGTTTGAAACAATAAACGCTATTCCCCTGCCACGAGGTTATGAACGAATAGCACTTGGGAAAAATTCTTTTGGGGAATGGCTGAGAGCTATTCGTTTAAAAAAAGATAATCATGTTTATTTATACAATGGAGCATTGAAGAAAAACCAGTCAGCACAATTTGCTGTATTGGATATTGCTGTTGGTAAAAAAGATCTGCAGCAATGTGCGGATGCGGTGATGCGATTGCGGGCTGAATATTTGTTTGATCTGAAAAGATATACAGAAATTGTTTTTAAAGACAACAATGGCAAGCCTTATTCCTGGAAGGGTGGGGATGATAAGACGAGATTTGCTGATTACCTGGAAAATGTTTTTGCTTGCTGTGGCACAGCCTCATTGGAGAAGCAATTAAAGCCTGTTAATGAGTTGCAGAAAATACAATCCGGTGATGTATTTATCAAAGGAGGTTTTCCCGGGCATGCTATGATAGTGGTAGATGTGGCTGTAAACAAGGAAGGAAAAAAAATATTTATGCTGGCGCAAAGTTATATGCCTGCACAGGATATACATATTGTAAAAAATCCGGGGAATGAAATATTGAGTCCGTGGTATGAGGCAGAGAAGGAAGTTGTAATAGTAACTCCTGAATGGGAGTTTAAGAGAGATCAGTTGTTTAGTTGGTAGAATAAAAAAATCCCCTGAATGATCAGGGGATTGATGATAGCGTATCAAAATATTAATTAAAAATATATCGTATTCCCAATTGAAGCCCCCATGTACTCCTGGTTGTGTAATCAGGCTGGTAAACTCTTGTCGATCCTGCAGGGTTAAAAGTATACTGCGGATCTGCTTTGTTAAATCCGGAAGCTAATCCTAATAAAGGTTGATCCTGGAATCCACCAAAATTGTAAGAGTAACGATATCCCCAATCTTTATTAAGGAGATTAAGCAAATTGGTTACATCAGCACTTATCTGGAGAGTATGTTTTTTGCCAGCCGTAGTTACATAAAAATCCTGCAAAACTCTAAGATCAAGTGTATGATTCCATGGAAGAGTTGCACCA
>CAMLEX010000829.1 GCA_946479055.1 uncultured Bacteroidota bacterium
ATCATTTTACAAGGGCCGCACCAGGTAGTATAACAATCCAGGAAAATATATTTGTTTTCCTGTTTCGCTTTTTGTTTAACCTGATCCCAAGTCAGATTCTCCACCCATTTTATTCCTTCGCTTTGCGCCATCAGCAGAAGAGGAAAGCACAAAGTCAATAACCAAAATAATTTTTTCATAATTTTTAGATTATTTAAGAAAATAAACACCTGTCTCATCTTACAATGAGTCTTATTCATATTCAAATAGTTTGAGTTTTCAATATCCCAGGTTCTGCACTACATTCGGAGCATTTTGTATAGTTTCTAATGGCAGAGGATACAATTGTTGATAGGATTGCCAAGCTACGCCACTTACTTTGAGTGGTGTAATTACATTCATTACCGCATCAACATTACCTGTTCTTTTCAAATCCAACCATCGATTTCCGAATTCAGAGAACAATTCTATTTGTCGTTCGTGTAATATTGCGGCAATCAATGAAGATTGATCACCTGCTGTAGTATTTGGTAACCCGGCTCTAGTTCGTATTACATTCAAATCTGATTGGGCGCCAGCAATGTTTCCTGACTGTGCCCTAGCTTCCGCTCGTATTAAATATTGCTCTCCTAGTCTTAGCATCATCAGAAATTCCGTCATAAATGCAGATCCATTACTAGCATTAATATTAGGATTTGATGCAATGATCTTGTATTTGTAAGGAAAGCGATAATAAGTACCGAGTACTGTTATGGTGTCAATCCAATTTTTGGGCTTTCCTCGCATGTCTCCTTGCTCAAAGCTATTCAACAGTAAATTGCTAAGGTAGACAGGTCTTGTGCCGTTTGGACCGCTGGAAGTAATAACAAAGGTTAACGACTCTTGCGTATTAGAGCTTGTGACTGTAGGCTGTATTTGCCAGATAGCTTCCTTATTACCGAGGCTTGCCTTTAAAAAAACTTTATTCAGACTTGCGGTATCAAACAGGGATGTATTATTAATAACCGTACTTGCTTTAGACTCAGCATTTGCCCAATCACCTATATACAAATAAACTCTTGCCAACAATGCGCTGGCAGCCCATTTACTTGGTCTTATTCTTTCTGCTGATGATGTCAGCAAAGTTTCATTTAAATAATTTGAGCTTAATAATTGTTCTGCATCCCTAATATCCTGTATGATCTGTTTATAAACATCTGCTTTAGGTGAACGGCTTAGAAAAGAATTAATCTGGTAATCAGTTGTCAATGGCAATGGCACATCCCCAAAAAGATTCACTAGATAGAAATAAAAAAAACCTCGTAGAAATTTTGCTTCTCCCATCAATTGTTGCCTTACTGTTGATGTCAGGGCTTCTGCTTTTGACGATTCTAATCCTTCTATTGCTGCATTACACCTAAACACATAATTATATAGCGGCTTCCAATGATCAATTCCGGCAATCGGAGTATTTACAGGAGATAAAGTATTGCGGTAATAAGCATCAAAAAGTGTATTCGCTCCTCCGCTATACAATATAAATTCGTCAGCAGAAAGTCCCGAAAGCAAACTTATACTCCGTGCCCCGCTAAAAGTTCCGGAGCTACTGATGTTTGTATATATGCCGTTAAGTACGGCTATCGCTGCGTTATCGTTTGTAAAAACGCCGTTTTCTGCAATAGCAAATGTTGGAGGTGGGATATCTACAAATTTTTTACAACTGCTGAATAACATTAAGAACATCAACAGAGTGCAACTAAGCACTGAATTAAATTTTCGAATTATGCTACTAATCATAACGATGTTTTAAAATGAATTAATTTTTGTTTTAGATTCCGGATCAGCGAGACAGATTAAGGATCAAAAATCTATCTGTGCCCCCACTGTCCACATTTGCAACGGCGGCAGAGAGTTTATGCTTTGTGACTCGGGATCCAAGCCTGTGTATTTGGTGATGGTAACCAAATTCTCTCCGCTGAAAAACAAGCGGATATTTTGAAATTTCATTTTCTGCATCCAACTTGCCGGCAATTGCCAACTCAATGATAGATTTTTTAGTCGCATGAACGATGCGCTATAGTCATAAAACTCATTACTGTTGATTAGATTGGATAAATCCATAGAGGCTCCGTAACGACCTATGTTTTTATTATCGCCTGGTTTTTGCCAGTGATTCAAAACTGTTACAGGTTGATTGGCATACCCCCCCTGGCCAAAATAGAACCCTCCTGGACCAAGATATCCATTATAATATAACTGCTTCTGACCCAGTTGACGGACAAACTGAAAAAGGAAATCAAGTTGAAATCCTTTATAAGAAATACTGTTTTGTAGTCCCCCATAGAATTTTGGTCTGAGGCTAATAAAAGTGTTTCTATCAAGCAAAGAAGATGGGCTTGAAGTAATATTCCCATTCCTGTCAAAAACCAGATATTTCCCAGTTGCAGGAGAAAGACCAGCAAAGGCATATACCCTGGTAAGTCCTAGTGGCTGACCAACAATAATTGTACTGGTACTTGTGCCATAGGTAGTCTTTGCAATATCAGGAAAACTCATCAGTTTATTACGGGGAATAGTCATGTTAATACTGGTCTTCCAGGTGAATAGTTTATTTTTTACATTGTTGGTATTCAGTAAAAATTCCCAGCTTGTGTTC
>CAMLEX010000830.1 GCA_946479055.1 uncultured Bacteroidota bacterium
TGGATTGAAACCAGCTGAAGAAAAATGCGGACCACAGATCACCATAGATGTGGATGATATTTCCGTAAAGCTTAAAGAAATTGAAAAGGCAGGCGCTAAAATTATTTTAGGAAAAAATGAAATACCCGGCGGACATGGCTTTTATGCTTGTTTTCGTGATCCTAACGGCAATTATCTGCAACTGCATTCAAGAGAATAATATATAGTTTTCTTTTTTTGATTCTTTAAACAAATAAACAATAAAATAATTTGTTATGAAAATATCCGAACAATACAACCAACTAATGCCCTATTTAATATTAAAAGGCACAGGTGATTTTATAAAATTCATGCACAAAGTATTTGATGCAAAAGAACCAATGATAGTTCTCGGAGAAGATGGAACAGTGATGCATGGAGAACTCAGAATTAATAATGCCGTAATTATGTTTGCAGAAACAGGCGGGCAATTCCCTGTAATGAATGCAGGCATGTATATACATGTGGATGATGCGGATGCTACCTATAAAAAAGCATTGGCGGCAGGTGCACTTACTGTTGATGGACAAGAACCATCCGATAAAGATTATGGCCGTACCTGTGGTGTAAAAGATCCATTTGGAAATACATGGTGGATAACATCAATTAAATAATGCGTTTTGCAATTAAAGAAAAACTTCGCTTTTGATATATGGTTTTAACATTTCTACTTACATGTTTTTCCTACAGGCTTAAACAATGTAAGAATCCAAATTCTTAACCCCTGACTTTGTGATGAACGGTAAGATAAATCCGATTAGCATAAGGACATTCTTACCGAGCGAAATAATTTTTGACTACGATCTTTCTTTATTTGCTTTTATACAAACAACCGTGTGTAACACCTGGTCAGGTCCGGTGTAAAAAAATATTCGCTGATTGAATGTTTACCTGTAAATTGGCCCTTATTTATTGAACAAAATCGTTATTGTATGGGTGATTTCCAGGTTAAGAAGCAGCCTAAAAAATATGATGTAGTAATAGTAGGTTCTGGTGCAGGTGGCGGTATGTCCGCTTATACATTTGCCAATGCCGGTTTAAAAGTGTGCATGATCGAAGCCGGTCCTTTATATGATCCTCAAAAAAATATCTCACAATTTAAAAAGCCCTGGGAATCGCCACGGAGAGGCGCTTCTACCCTTCGTCCCTTTGGCGATTTTGACGCCTGCTATGGCGGCTGGCAATTAGAAGGAGAGCCTTATACAAAAGAAGCTGGCACGGAATGGGATTGGTTCCGGGCAAGGATGCTGGGTGGCCGTACCAATCACTGGGGAAGAATATCACTTCGCTTCGGCCCCAAAGATTTTAAAAGAAAAAGTATTGATGGCCTCGGTGATGACTGGCCGATCGGATATGAAGATGTGAAGCCGTTTTATGACCGAGTGGATAAACTGATCGGTGTATTCGGCACCAATGAAGGTTTGGATAATGATCCCGATGGTTTTTTCCTTCCACCACCGAAACCAAGACTCCATGAACTATTTATAAAAAATGCGGCTACACAAGCAGGTGTACGGGTAATACCTTCCCGTCTTTCTATTCTTACACAACAATTACCAGACAATAAAGAACGGGGCGCTTGTGCTTTCTGTGCACAGTGTGGCAGGAATTGTAGTTTTTACAAAGCTGACTTTTCTTCACCCAATGTATTGATATACCCGGCTATGAAAACGGGCAATATTGATATCATTCCGAATGCGATGGCCCGTGAAGTATTGACCAATAAAGAAGGATTGGCTACCGGTGTTTCGTATGTGAGCAAAGACGACATGATGGAATACCAGGTAGAAGGAAAAGTGGTGATTCTGGCGGCCAGCGCCTGTGAATCTGCCAGGATTCTTTTGAATTCAAAATCGCAAAGACATCCAAATGGTTTAGCCAATAGCAGTAATGTGGTTGGTAAATATTTGCATGATTCAACAGGTGCAGCACTGGGCGGTATTCTTCCTCAATTATTCGACCGCAAACGATACAATGAAGATGGCGTTGGTGGTATGCATGTATACTCGCCATGGTGGCTTGACAATAAGAAACTTGATTTTCCAAGAGGTTATCATATTGAGTATTGGGGTGGGTATGACGAGCCTTCCTATGGTTTTAACTGGGGTATAGAAAACCTGAATGGAAAATACGTCGTAAAAGGAAAGCAAAAAGAAGCCGGTGGTTATGGCGCCTCGTTGAAAGAAGACCATCGTTACTTCTATGGCGCCGGAGTTGGTATGGCGGGCCGCGGTGAAGCCATTCCATTAGAAAGTAATTATTGTGAAATAGATCCCACTACGGTTGATAAATATGGCATTCCTGTTTTGAAATTCAATGTAAAATGGAGTGAGCATGAAATAAACCAGGCGAAACACATGAAAGAAACATTCAAGGAAGTGATGCATAATATGGGTGCTGTTATTACCTGGGGCGGAGATGACAATGAAAAAAATGACTGGGGTCTTTCTAAACCCGGTGAGATCATTCATGAAGGCGGTACGGTAAGAATGGGAAATGATCCAAAACGTTCTGCATTGAATAAATGGAGCCAGGCGCATGATTGTAAGAATTTGTTTTGCGTAGATGGCGGGCAGTTTGTAAGCCAGGCTGATA
>CAMLEX010000831.1 GCA_946479055.1 uncultured Bacteroidota bacterium
AGATCTGTGGTAGTGACTGGAGTTCAGACGTGTGCTCTTCCGATCTCAACCGGCGAAGGAAATACAGTGATATAATCAATTTTTTCAATTTGATCAATACCATCGGCATTACGCACTATGAGTTTAACTGAATATGTTCCCGGAGTGCTAAATGAAACCGTAGGGTTTCGTGTACTTGAGAGAGTTCCATTGCTAAATTCCCAGTTCCATTCAGTAGGATTGCCAGTTGATTGATCAGTAAAAGTTACGGCTAATGGGGCGCATCCTGAAGTGACATTTGATGTAAAATTGGCAACAGGATTTTGCCCAAAAACATAAGCAGTTCCGGATAAGGCTAATACGAAAACAATAAATGCTTTCCTCAGGTTATTGTAAAATTGAGTTTTCAGTACGTTTTAGTTTTATTGCTACCTTACAACGGCCGTTACCGGTAAAAAATTATTCCTTCCAAAAGAATAGAACGAAAATAAGTATTCTTTTACAAGACGTCTTTTTTCGTTAATCTTTCAAAGGAATGAAGTCAAAGGAAATTGGATAAACTCAAGATAGGAATTATAACTTTTCCAGTCTCATGGTTTTTGTCTCACTTCCTGAGTTTTGTGAGGCAACTACAAAGGTCCAGCTGTTATCATCTATATGCCAGTTCCCATTTATCTGGCTCAATGGTAATAAGACATTTGGAAATTCGGCTGCTATCGTCATCGCTGTTACATCACCATTCCATGTACCGGTTTTTTCAACTATATTATTTTTAATGGCATCAACCGTATTATTACTATAGAACTGAAATTTATAGCCGTCAAAATCTGAAGTAATAATTGTGCCATTTTTCACAAAACTCTTGATAACCCATTGCCCCTCAGTCATAGCTGAGATGACTGCATTTTCTTTTAGTTTGTCTATGCTTTTTTTGCATCCCGATAGTAACAGAAAAAAAATAACGATAGTACTAACCTTTCTCATAGGTAAAGTTGTGCGACCAATTTAAGGCCATCTTTTTGTTTAAGCAATAGTATTTTAACCTGATCTGGATTAATTCAAACCAAATAATAAATGAAATTGACTTCATAGGACCTGACTTTCCGGAAGATAAGGCAGAACCATTTAGTTTTTTGGAAAACGAGGATCAGCTATTATTTCATTGATTTGCTGCGTATGCCGGTTACAGTGTCCGGAAATAAAAATGATAAATTGGTAACAGTCTACCGAGCCGAACGGCAATTGGATAAGATGGTTGCGCAGGTCTTCGGTAGTTGTTTTTGCATATTTCAAATGCTGTGATCTTGAAGATTTAAAAGCTGTCACGGCCTCATCCATTGATTTCCACACAGCTTTTGCTGACTGAAAGGGTTTAGGATCTTTAGCACTCGGGTCGGAAATTCCTTTCAAAAGGTCTTCATCAGATATTTTTACTTCGGAACGTTTTTCCGGAGTAGCCGGTTCATTCATAGATGTTTCCAGCATTTTCCAAAAACCGGCTTCAGCCAGGGTGAGATGATAAAAGCAATCCTTTATACTCCACCTGTCTGCCGATGTCTTAAAATTGAGCTGCTTTTCTGACAATCCCCTGATGCTATTCAATAAATCAGTTTTGGTGTCTTTAAGTTGGCCCACCGCAAACTTTCGTTCCTGCTTAGTGAGAGTTGTGTCATTTAATGTTCCTGCAAAACCTGTGATGACCAGCAATGTGAGAAGAAGGCGGCCTTTGGTTCTTTTGAGCATGGTACAATAAATTGAGTTATTAAAATGGTGGTAATAATTTTTCCGGATGGAAAAATAAAGATATTAAAGGTAAGGATCTTTTAAATTAGCCTTTTTCCCGCATAATTTATTTCAAAGGTCTTTTCTTCACCATACCACCTTTTGTATCCCTGATGCTTTGCATGACAATGAAAGCATTAGGATCAATCTTTTCTACTTCGCTTGTTAATCTGCTTATTTCCAGTCTTGTTACCACAGTAAACAGGATGTCAGTGGCAACATAATTTTCCCCTCTTTTTCCAAAACCTCTTCTGCCTGAATAAATAGTCAGTCCACGCCCCATTTTTTGTTTTATAAAATCAGCTATTTCATCACTATGGGGAGAAATAATTGTAACACCTGTAAATTCTTCTACTCCTTCCAATATGAAATCAACCGTTTTAGAAGCCGCGAGATAAGTAAGCATGGCATATAACGCCACTTCTATTGAAAGTAAATAAGCCGCAGCAGAAAAAATGAGAATATTAAAAACAAGAATAAAATCACCCACGCTTAGGCTTTGTTTTCGGCTAAAAAAAATAGCTAAGATTTCTGTGCCATCTATCACAGCCCCACCACGAATAGTAAAACCAATGCCTGCTCCAAGAAAAAAACCTCCAAAAACAGCCACTAATAATTTATCGTTTGTAACAATAGGATAGGGTACTAGTACAACAGCAAGTGCTAGCAATGAAATAGCCACAACACTTTTAATGCTAAACCCTTTACCTATCTGGTGCCAGCCTAATAAAATAAAAGGGATATTAATAAGAATAATAAGAGCCGCAAGCGGAACGCCGGTTTTATTATTAATTAAAAGCGAAATACCCATTACCCCACCATCAATAAAATTGTTGGGCATTAAAA
>CAMLEX010000832.1 GCA_946479055.1 uncultured Bacteroidota bacterium
AGAAGTAAAATACTTTTTACTCTTTTACTCATTACCATTTATCGTATAGGTTCACACATTGTACTCCCAGGGATTGATCCGGTAAAACTGGAACTCAATTCAGGGCAGGGAAATGGTATCCTCGATCTTATCAATACGTTTGCCGGCGGAGCCTTTAATATGGCTTCC
The DNA here is from genome assembly GCA_946479055.1 of uncultured Bacteroidota bacterium. The sequence continues at coordinate 169 of CAMLEX010000832.1, forward strand.
ATTTTTGCATTAGGTATTATGCCTTATATCTCCGCATCTATTTTTATGCAGTTGATGACGGTGCTGGTACCTAAGTTCCAAAAAATGCAGAAAGAAGGTGATAGCGGTCGTAAGAAGATCAACCAGTACACCCGTTACCTGACTGTAGGGGTAACTATAGTACAGGCATCGGCTTATGTTGGTTATCTTAATCAAACATCAGGAGCTGCAATTATCCCTGCTTTCTCTGCTTATTTTACTCTGTCTACCATCATTGTACTTACAGCAGGAACACTGTTTGTTATGTGGATGGGCGAAAAGATTACAGATAAAGGATTAGGAAACGGTGTATCACTGATCATCATGATCGGTATCCTGGCACGGTTACCTCAGTCATTTACACAGGAGTTGGTGGCGAAATCGACCCGAACTGGTTCAATTCTTATTTTTATCGTTGAGATAGCTATACTTATTGCTATTATCCTGGGATGTATTTTATTGATCCAGGGGGTAAGAAAAGTTCCTGTTAATTATGCAAAACAAATTGTTGGCAACAGGCAGTTTGGTGGCGCAAGACAGTTTTTGCCATTGAAAGTAAACAGTGCTGGTGTAATGCCAATCATTTTTGCCCAGGCTATCATGTTTCTTCCTACTTTGGCAACGCTTGGAAAAGGACCTAATGAAATATCAAGGATGTTTACGGATCATCAGAATTTCTGGTACATGCTGATCTATTCAGTTGTTGTAATAGGGTTTACATTTTTATATACTGCTTTAATATTTAATCCAAAACAAATTGCTGATAACCTGAAGCAAAACAATGGATTTATTCCGGGAGTAAAACCGGGTCAGCCTACTGCTGATTACATTGGCAGCGTAATGGATAAGATCACCTTTCCCGGTGCTGTTTTACTAGCATTTGTCGGTATTCTTCCGGGTATAGCACAACGCCTGGGAGTAACACAAGGATTTTCTACTTTCTTCGGCGGTACATCTTTGCTGATCATGGTCGGTGTTATTCTTGATACATTACAGCAAATAGAAACACAGTTACTAATGCGCCAGTATGATGGATTGATGAAGAGCGGTCGTATTCAGGGAAGACAAACTACATCCGCTGTACAGTACTAAAAAATTATTATAAGTTGATAAAACCTGGTAAGTAAAATGCTTACCAGGTTTTATTTTTTAAACTGATATTTGCATTTATGATGATCTGTAAAACAAATGAACAAGTTGAATTGATGCGGCAAAGTGCGTTGCTGGTAAGTAAAACTTTGTCGGAAGTAGCAAAATTGCTGAAACCGGGTTTGACAACTTTGGCAATTGACAAAATGATCGGTGAGTTTGTTAGCGATCACAAAGCGATTCCATCTTTTTTGCATTACAACGGTTATCCGTTCAATTCCTGTATTTCTGTAAATGATGTAGTGGTGCATGGCTTTCCCAATAAGAATGAATTGAAAGAAGGGGATATTGTGTCTGTTGATATTGGTGTGATATTAAACGGCTGGCACGGCGACCATGCTTATACTTTTGCCATTGGAGACCCCGGTGTTGATGTGATGAAGCTGATACAGGTAACAAAAGCTTCTTTATACAAGGGCATTGAAAAAGCAGTTGTAGGGAACAGGATTGGTGATATTGCTTTTGCTATACAGGATCATACAGAAAAAAAACATGGCTATGGAGTAGTGAGAGAATTGGTAGGACATGGACTTGGTAAGAACCTGCACGAAGATCCGCAGGTGCCGAACTATGGCAAAAGAGGAACCGGACCAAAACTGAAAGAAGGATTAGTGCTTGCTATAGAGCCTATGATCAACCTCGGGGTTAAAGAAGTGTACACTGAAAAAGACGGATGGACGGTGCGGACAAAAGACGGCAAAGCCTCTGTTCATTTTGAACACGATGTTTGTATAAGAAAGAATAAAGCCGATATATTATCAGACTACAGCACAATAGAACAAGCAGAGGAAACGAACCCGAATCTTTTTACATTTAATCAAATTAGTCAACCCCTCGTCTGAGGGGTTTAGTTTTGCTGCATGCCGACCAAAAAATTAATTGTTATCGGGGGAGGAGCTGCTGGTTTTTTCTGTGCTGTAAATGCGGCAAGAATGAATCCACAGCTTGAAGTTATTATCCTTGAAAAAACAAGCAAGCTTTTATCAAAAGTAAAAGTAAGCGGAGGTGGACGCTGCAATACAACCCATGCCTGTTTTGATATTGCGGAGATGAGTAAAAAATATCCGAGAGGCGGCAATTTTGTAAAGAAAACTTTTCATCAGTTTTTTACTACCGATACTATTCAATGGTTTGAAGAAAGAGGAGTGAAGCTGAAAGCCGAAGAGGATGGAAGAATGTTCCCGGTAACAGATTCTTCCCAAACGATCATTGATAGTTTGATGAAGGAAGCGAATAAGTATGGAGTTGCAATCAGGTTGAATACGGA
>CAMLEX010000833.1 GCA_946479055.1 uncultured Bacteroidota bacterium
TTCACTTCTCCTAAACATGCCGCTATCGTTCATATTACTAAAGAGGAAGTCGAAAATTTAACCCGGCATATTGGAAATAAAATTGAAAAGTCTGTGTTGCAGGGTCGACCGGAAGATAAGTCAGTGCCTGTTATTGTCACCGCTGTTTCAACACAACCTGAATTCAATGAGATATTGCCGCCCTATTCATTTACGGTGTGGAGGATTTATAAATAGCGAATAAGAATATCAAGCGAAATGAATTAAATATTGGTTACTTCAAATAATGGTAACTGAACAGCTTAAAAGGATGAAAAAATTTATAACAGTATTGCTTGTTTTTTTACTGCCCTGGGCATTCTCCGATTCATTTGCTCAAACGAAAAACAGCAAAAAGCCGGAATATGATTTCTCTTTTTTAAACCAAAAAATACAAAGTTGGGTTGATAGCGGTTATTACAATGGCGCTTCCATTCTCATTGCAAAAGATAACAAAGTCATTTATAAAAATTATTTCGGAAGCTACAAACCCGAAACAGTTGTCTTTATAGCATCGGCTGGTAAATGGCTGGCTGCTGCTACCATAGCAGCGGTTGTTGATGAAGGAAAACTTTCCTGGAATGATAAAGTAAAAAAATGGTTGCCTGAATTTACCGATATAAAAGGCGAGGCTACTCTGGCGCAATTGTTATCTCATACTTCAGGTTTCCCTGATTATCAACCACAGGACAAGCCAATAGACATTTATCAAAACTTAAAAGAATCTGTTGCGCATATTGTCAATCTTCCTGCTGATACATTGCCCGGAACAAAATTTAAATATGGCGGGTTAGCCATGCAGGTAGCCGGAAGAATGGCTGAACTGGCAACGGGTAAAGACTGGGAAACATTGTTTCAGCAAAAGATTGCTCAGACATTGAAGATGTCATCAACTCATTTTACTCCGGTTGATTCATCAGGCGGCCATGCTCCCATGTTAGGCGGTGGGGTAAGAACAACACTGCAGGACTACGTCAATTTTCTTTCCATGATTTTTAATAACGGAGTATTTAAGGGGAAGAGAATTTTATCTGTCAATGCAATCAAGAATATGCAGACAGACCAGGTGCTGCATGCAAAAGTGAATGCAGGAGAATTTGTAGAAAATGTGAGAGCCGGTTTACAAAATGATATTTATGGTTTAGGTGAATGGAGAGAAGAAGTAAATGCAAAAGTGGAACCAACCCTGATCAGTAGTCCATCCTGGGCGGGTGCATATCCGTGGATTGATAAGAAGAACGATGTATACGGATTTTTTCTTACGCACATCACTCAATTCAAAAATGGTTTCAGCTCTTTTTTGGTAAGCCCTGTTATACCTTATTATGTAAGAGATGCCATAGAGGAAGCAAAACATCCTGAAGTAAAACGTGGTTTTGTAAATATTGACAGCGGCCAATTGTATTATGAAGAATTGGGTAAAGGAGAGCCGCTTATTTTTATTCATGGTCATTCTTTTGATCATACAGAATGGGAACCCCAGTTTTATGCGTTCGCAAAAAAATACAGAGTCATCAGGTATGATGTACGTGGCTACGGACGATCTTCGATGCCCTATGAATTTTCAAACAACATGCATGCTGATGATTTAGCAAAACTGATGGATGCTTTGAAGATCAGGAAGGCGCATGTCGTTGGGTTAAGCATGGGTGGTTTTATCGGGCTGGATTTCTTAGTACTTCACCAGGATAGATTATTATCTGTAACCCTTGCTAGTGGTGATGTATGGAATGGTTCGCCCGGCCCATCATCTCCATGGGCAAAAGAAGAAATTGCCAAAAGAAGAGAAGAGATAAAATCGTTGCATAAAAAAGGGATAGATGTTTTTAAAAGAGAATGGTTCAATGCATTGACCCTGCGAAATGGGAAACCCATTGAACATATCAGGCAACCTATCTGGAATATGATTTACAAATGGGATGCATGGCAACCAACTCATGTGGAGCCCAGATTTTTATTAGGCGTCTCTGTCATCGAAAAATTAAAGCAAACAAAGATTGCAGTTCCCGTATTGGTATTGACAGGTGATGCCGATGCTCATCACCAAAATAAAGTAATGGAGCTGGTGCCTTCGGCAGAGCAAGTAGTAATTCCAAAAGCAGGGCATGTAAGTAACCTGGAAAATCCAAACGGATTTAATGAGGCGCTTAAAAAATTTTTAAACAATACCAAATCAGCAAACATAAAATGAGTTCTGTAAATATTCTTTGGTTGGTACAAAAAGTGACATCAACGATTTGTGGTTATATTGCCTGCTCTAAAAAAGTAAATATTTAATTAAATCAAATCAATAATTGCATATGAAAAAGTCATGTTTGACCTTTCTTTTACTGGTGATAGGAATACCGGCTATTATAGCGCAGCGAAATTCAACTGCCCGGATAAATATAAATGGCTATGATCCCAAATTGACCATCAGCCGTCATATCTATGGACATTTTTCTGAACACCTGGGGCGTTGCATTTATGATGGATTCTGGGTTAGTGATACATCAACCCTGGCAAGGAAAGACAGGATTAGATTAGATGTTGTGGAAGCATTGAAAAAAATAAATATTCCTAACCTGCGCTGGCCCGGCGGAT
>CAMLEX010000834.1 GCA_946479055.1 uncultured Bacteroidota bacterium
GCAATGACGGGCACTCCGATTACGAAAGAACACATCAAAGCGCCGGAGTCTCCGTCATTGGGAGGGATGCGTTCATGAAGCCGAAGTATAACGAATGCTGATGGCAGACCGTCGCAATCTGATTTGATGATGATCAATTTAATTAAGACAGGATTTCTTAATTCGTGCGGTTGATGAAAGAAAAACACCAAACCGCGGCGTGATATTTTTTGGAAGAACCGCAACGGCGAAAGAAATGTTGCGGGAAGACACCCAACATGGCGTTTACTCATTACGGGCACTAACGCAGGCGAAGGGGTTTATAGTATTCGCTGCAACATGCGATCGTAAAATCCCCAACTGTTGCAGGTTTTACAACAATTTCAGTCCATTGTTTTACCGAATGCGAACAGAATGCGCTATTTTGATTCTATACCTGAGTGGTGTGTGGAACGGTGATCCCTGATCGACTTTTATGTAACAGCAAAATCCTGCTTTATGAACAAACATGTATGGCTTCTTTTTTTGTTGACCATTCCTGCCTGGGCTTATTCCCAAACCAAGTCCGATAGTGTGGCCATTGGAAAAAATAAAAAGGCATCTGCTGTACAATATGGTGTTGCCAGCTATTACCACAATAAATTTAAAAACAGAAAAACGGCTAATGGTGAAGTTTTCAGCCAGGAAAAAATGACGGCTGCCTGCAATACCCTACCCCTCAACAGCTGGGTAAAAGTTACCAATACAAGAAACAAAAAATCGGTGATTCTGCGCATCAACGACCGTATGCATCACAAAAACAAAAGGCTGATCGATCTTAGCCTTGCTGCAGCCAAACAACTCAAATACACCGGTCATGGTCTCACACAGGTAAAAGTGGAATACCTCGGCAAAAGAAAGCCAAAACTCAAGGAAAAGGAAGACTATGCGGGAATAAAATAAATCGTGCCGCATCGGAAGAATCCGACGTTAGTAAAAGAATAACTATTATCAAACAGTTTACGCCGTGACTGTTAATGATGATGTCTTCTCCTTCCTTATTCCTTCCCAAATTCCTGCACCCAATATTTATGCAATACAGCAGCACCCATTACAGTATGCATGGAATCCATCATTGCCTTGCAGTGGCTTTCACTATTTTGCCATGCATTCATAACAGCATCAACAGAAGTGTAGTTTTTACCAATGTTTTCCGTAACGTAAGTACCGGTATAACCTGCTGTCTCTGCTCTTTGAATGGGGATGGTTCCGGTGGGTGATATGTGATCGAAATAATTTTTGCTGTACATATCCATTGCATGAGTTTGTGCAGCCAGTTCCAATTGTTTATTCCATTGTAGTTGCATTACGGGCGGCATAAAGGTTGAGCCGCACATGCATCCCGTGTTTCTTAGTTGATTTACTTTTTGCAACATGCTGACAGATAAATCTTCTGTGGGCGGTTCTGTCTGTGGTTCTTTCTTACAAGAAAAAAATAGTAAGCCCCCAATAACAATGAAAAATATGTAAATGCGGTTTTTCAGCATTGCTTTTTAAACAAAGGTTTCTAAAGGTATGTTATAAAATTTTGTATGCATATCCCTGATTAAATTCAATGGAGGTTCAGTTACGCACCAAAATAAAGCCCGGCTCTCGCCAGGCTTTAAAAATCTGAAACCGGCTTAGAAGGAAACTGAATAACTGTTGCACCTAAAATCCGCTCCGCCATTGGTATTGGTAATTTCATACCCATACTGTACCGCCCCCAGGGTGATGTTACCATACCATCCTCTCGCTTGTATCCATCTTTGAATGGCAAGAACATCAACGGTGCCGCTGTTTGTTTTGCTTGTTCTCAAAAAAGAATAAACATTATTACCGCCATTATGTCCCCGGAATACATTCCAGGTATGCCCGCCTACGTTAACGTTCCAATACACAGGAACAGGATTTCCCTGGGCGTTCCAGTTGTAAGAAATCGGTTTAATATTACCGCTGCCATCCGAATTACTGGTGTAGTTCATCCATAACATGGTTTCATGTTGATTGCTGTTGTCCCAGATGTCGTAAGCAGCAGACCATGCGCCACCATTGGGAGTTGACGAATTAAAACTGGAGCTACAAAAGCCAAGACTGCTCAGTGATCTTCCTACATACCGGGTGGAGTTGGGGTAGGATTTAATGCCGCCACCGCTGTGACTGCACCATACACCCCAGTTCGAAAAGGAATTTGCCCAGATGCTTTGAGGGCCGGCATTAGCGCCCCATACGTTGTTATAAACCGTGTAGCCACCGTTGTTCCAAGTGGCCCATTTGTCATTCGAGCTCCACACGGCTTTGACCTCGGCCGGGGAGTTCTCTTTGATATGGTCTTTTTTACAGGAAAATAAGGAGACTGCAATCGCTGCAATCATGATTGTTTTTTTCATGAAAGTGATTTTAGTTTTAAAAAAAAATAACAAGTAAACCTAAAACCTAATTTCCTTTTTCAGGGTATGCATTTGATTACAAATAGGAGTTGCTTTGTTAACCAAGGCCGATATTTTCATTTTTTTTGAGTGCCCAACTCATCAATAAAAATTTGTAAGCAGGCGCCAAGGCTGAAGCATGATAAAAAAAACTTCAACTAAA
>CAMLEX010000835.1 GCA_946479055.1 uncultured Bacteroidota bacterium
GGACCGGATGAATTTAAAAACAGGAAAAGTAATAAAGCATTATACGGCAGGCAAAAATTCATTCAACAGCGATTTTATCGTCCACCTGTACAAAACACAATCAGGAGATATACTGGCGGGAACATGGGAAGGTCTTTACCGGTACAATAAAGTCAAAGATGACTTTTCCCCGGTTCCCGGCTTTGCTTTTCAAACCCAATCAATACTGGAGGATAAAGATGGACTGCTTTGGATCTGTACGTTGGGAAATGGGGTTTTTACGCTGGATCAAAAAAAAGGGTATATCCAAAACTTCCGTTCTGATCTTAAAAGCAGTGATTCTTTATCGAATAATATGGTCAACGGACAATTTAAAGACAGCCATGGTAATTTCTGGTTTGCTACAGAAGGAGGCTTGTGCAAATATGACCCTGCCAAAAAAAAATTCAAAACATACACTGTCAAAAATGGCTTGCCAAGCAATTTCCTGTTTAAAATATTGGAAGATGAAAAAAATAATTTATGGATAAGCTCAACAAAAGGGCTCGTTCGCTTTAACCCTGCCACTGAAACCGTTAAAGTATTTACTGTTGCCGATGGCCTGCTCAATGATCAGTTTAACTGGAATTCAGCCTACAAAGATTCAACAGGCAGAATGTATTTTGGAAGCGTAAAAGGCATGATAAGTTTTATTCCTGAAAAATTTACTATAAATAACATAACGCCGCCGGTTTACATTACAGGCATTCAGTTGTACAACAAGGAAATGCTTATTAATAGCAAAAAATCGCCACTCAAAAAATCTATTACTTATACAGATAAAATTACACTAAAACATGACCAGTCAACCCTGAGTATTGATTTTGCAGCATTAAGTTATACGTCGCCTGAAATGAATGAGTATGCTTATAAAATGGAGGGCCTGGATAATAATGACTGGACTCCGTTGAAGACTTATCGAAAAGCTTACTTTACAGAATTACCTTCCGGTGTATATACTTTTAAAGTAAAAGCTTCTAACAGCAGTGGAATATGGAATAAAGAAGAATCCATCTTAAAAATAGAAATATTACCCCCTTTTTGGAAAAGCAAACTGGCTTACCTGGTTTACCTTTTCTTAATCAGTGTGCTTATTTATATTCTTTTCCGTATTTATCACAACAGGATACAAGAAAAGCACAGGAGAAGAATGGAATTGCTGGAGCATAAAAAAGAAAAAGATCTCTATCAAAGCAAAATTGAATTCTTTACCGCTATTGCCCATGAAATAAGGACTCCCCTTACTTTGATACAGGGACCAATGGAAAATATCATGAATCATGCAGATAAAGTTCCTGAAATAAAGAGTAATCTGAAGATCATGGAAAAAAATACCAACCGTCTTATTGATATATCCAACCAGCTACTTGACTTTCGTAAAATTGAGGTGAAAGGATTCAGTCTGAATTTTGAAAAAATTAATATCACAGAATTATTACAGGATATACATGAAAGTTTTCAGCCATTGGCAGAACAGCGTAATCTTGATTATTCGCTTCACAAGCCTGTTAAAGATTTTTATGCTTTGGTAGACAACGATTCCTTTCAAAAAATTCTTAGCAATTTGTACAGCAACGCCATTAAATATTCAGATAAGATCATTCAAACAAAATTGGCCTGGCTGGAAAGCGAAAATCTGTTCCAAATCGAAATAAGGAATGACGGTTTCCTGATACCGGCAGAAATCAAAGACAATATCTTTGAGCCTTTTTTCAGAATAAAAGAAACAAACTATCACAACGGAACGGGTATAGGACTTGCCATTTCCCGTGCACTTGCTGAGTTGCATAAAGGAACCCTTGAACTAAAAGAACCGGAAGGTAGCTTTAATATTTTTGTTCTCAAACTGCCTGTAAACATAAATAATGTGCCAGATTACATTACACCGCGTTTTGAACTTAACGCTGAAAATTTTAACTGATGGAATCCGTTATTTTAATCATTGATGACAATGCAGACATTATCGAATTTCTTTCTGATAATTTAAAATCAAAATATACAGTTTTATCCGCCTGTAACGGACAGGGAGCAATGCAGATACTCGAAAATGAAACGGTGCATTTAATTGTAAGTGATATTATGATGCCGGTGATGGACGGATTTGAATTTTGTGACAAGGTAAAATCGAGCATCAATTACTGCCATATACCTGTTATTTTATTAACGGCGAGAAAAACATTAGACTCCCGGATTGAAGGGTTGGAAAAAGGAGCAGATGCCTATATTGAAAAACCTTTTTCTCCAAAGCATTTGCTCGCCCAGATTGACAATCTTCTTTCAAACAGAAATAAGCTGAAGGATTTTTTTGCAAGTTCACCACTCACACATATCAAAAGCATTGCCTATTCCAAAGCAGATGAAGAGTTCCTGGAAAAAATAACTGATATAATATTAAATAATCTTAAAAACCCGGACCTTGACGTTGAATATCTTGCCCGGGAAATGTACATGAGTCGTGCTACCCTGTATAGAAAAATCAGTGAAATTTGTAATTTATCCCCCAATGAGTTAATAAAAATCAACAGGCTCAAAAAGGCTGCTCAATTGCTTACGGAAGGCAAGCTTAAAATG
>CAMLEX010000836.1 GCA_946479055.1 uncultured Bacteroidota bacterium
TGAAATACTGTTCATAGTCACCATTGGCATTAAATTTAAACGCAATGGCAAACTGAAGTGCATTACCCAAATAATCACCGGGATTTTGGTTCCAGTATTCCGTCATGGAAAAATTACCATACATCCAGTTGCCCTGCAAACTGGCAGGCACATTGGTTCTGGGGCCATTGCCATAATTATCTACCGGGGATTTTGTTTTGTCTTTCTGGCAGGAGGCTAAAAAGGTGGCAGCTACTACGGCTGTTAATAATAGAATTTTTTTCATTGTTGATAAGGTTGTTTTTATTTTGATAGGTTGTTTACGATTAGATCATACTGCTCCTCTGCTTCTTTCTCCTCCTGTGCCATGCTTTTTTTATTGAAGCGTAAAACTATTCCCGATTAAAAAAACAAGCGAGAACAGTTGTGATGAAATGAAGTTTTCTGTGAGTGAATTGTTTTTCTTCAATTATCATCAATGAATTATTGCGAAAGAAATGCTACTTTCTTTCATAAAGAGAACCGACCTTTGCTTCTATAACTCAATGATCTTAGCAAGCGGATGAAATTGGTTCTGTACTGAATTATCATGGAAATTTCCGCCTGTGTTGGTGTTCAATAAAATAACAAGCCGTAGTCGTTGGAAGAAAACACCAGGCCATGCGTAAACGGAGGGTCAACAACCAGGGGCTCTACTAAAAGAGTTACATCAAAAAAGATTAAATCCCAAGGACGGCCAATGAAACTGACATTCACCAAAGAGTTACCCACTACTTATTATCGCGAAGGCCACGGGCACTTGCGAAAATGCAGGGTCTATAAGATATACGATGGTGAAAACCCAATAGGCCAGTTTGTATATCACTATAATCTTTGCTTCTTTTCTTTCGGCAATCAGTCTTATCATATTGATATGGAAAGACATTATTTAAAAAAATCAAACTATCACCTGATCAATGAAAAAATAAAGTCTAAGATTGGAGAGTATAACCTTTCAGATGGCTGGGTACATCTCGGGCTACTTACGATAGACGGCCAAAATATCTTTGTTTGTGACAAGTTGCCGAATGTCCGTTATTCAATTTTTGATCCAAAAAGCTGGGGACATTTTAAAATTCAAGTGACTAACAGAATTAACGCGGTGGAATATAATTTTAGAATAAAGACCCCTTTCTTCAGAACCACCTCAATTAAAATGTACCCCATTGCAGGTGAATTGGAACTTTGGGGCGATAACTTACTGTTGGCATTTGCCGGTTTATTTCTGCTTGAATGGGCTTTGATACTCAAAGATACAGGATCATGAATTTTTACGCCTGTGTTGATATTCCCATAAAGCAATACACTGTGGCCGGTGTACTGGGCTTGCCTGCCCCGATACATATCGGTGGTCGAATTCAGCAAAAGCTAAAAAACAATAACGCTGTTTGGATATTCGGCAAAACCATTTATTTTCGCCTTAACCAGATAGCCCAACCGTTATCTTTCATTTTAATAATCTACCTCCTATTAATTACTGGCTGCTATTTGTTGATCTATGCAGTTTCCACCAGGTCGATAACAGCTCAACTTCCATTCATATCCCGCCGAATTTCCACTGACATCATCTTGTCATATCAGGAAAGATTTTGCATTTATCAATTGCAATTTGATTGATATATCGATTAACAATGTGCACTAACAAATGACTCTTTTTATGAACCACCTGCCCGACGTTTTAAACCGTATTCAGCAATCCCTGCATATTGGAGCCAATCCCAGGAAGTCCTTTTATTTTAAAACATTTCGTTCAATATTCATTATTATTTTACTGAACTGTATGGCCGGAAGCCAGTACATTTTTGCGCAATGGTCGTCTGATCCGGCTACCAATACTGTGATCAGCTTCGCACCCAGGTTTGGGGGGCCACCAACTGTGGTTCCGGGCGACAATGGGAGCACCACCATTCTATGGTATGATCGTATTGACAAGAATACAGCCAACATATACGTAAAAAAGATAAATGCAGCCGGGGTAGCAGTGTGGACAGCAACTCAATTTGCTATTTTTAATCCAATACAGACCCCATTTCCGCCCCAGATAATTTCGGACGGTGCCGGCGGTGTTATCATTGCCTGGTCTGATTACCGTAGCGGAAACTCACTTGATATAGTCGCCCAACAAATAAATGCAGCGGGACAGCCTATGTGGACAGCAAACGGAGTGCTCCTGTGTGCCGCCTCCGGCGACCAGGAAATAGCCTCAGTAATCCCGGATGGTAAAGGAGGTGCTATTATTGCATGGACTGATTATCGCAGTGGAACCGATCCGGATATTTATGTACAGCAAATAAATGTTTCGGGAACGACGCAATGGACGACCAACGGTGTAGCTGTAGCGGCAGAACCCGGATTTCAATCAGGCGCTGTTCTTCTTCTAAATGCTGCAGGCAATACGATCATTACCTGGGAGGACGGCCGCAACGGAGTCCTAAATATTTATGCGCAGATGATCAATGCTAATGGAGAAGCAAAATGGACTACAGGAGGGGTCGTCATTTGCCCTTCATCAACATTGCAATATCGCCCTTCAATTGTGTCCGATGGCGGGCAGGATGCTATTATTG
>CAMLEX010000837.1 GCA_946479055.1 uncultured Bacteroidota bacterium
ACCAGCCTGCGTTTCAGGGGATTTATAATGATTTTTTCTAATTGCCCAAAATTGTTTGTCACAAATAAGTCAGTCGCTTTAACAAGTTCCTTAAATGTGACTCCGAATCTTGTTGATGGCAGTTTTTTCCTCACTTTTGCGGAGCAAAACAAAACACCAACGCCGGAAAGAACGAAAAGACGGTAAGTATTTTTGTTTTGCAGCTTCTAGCCGGCTTATTATTTTACCGGCAAAGAAATTCCTTAGACCCCTTTTATTATAAATGTTTCAACGCTTACAACAAAAATGGAAGGTCAACGGCCTTCACCTGGCACTCATCCTTTCCACTTTTGCTATCGGGGGTAGCCTGACCGGTTTTGTTGGCAGAAAATTGATGAATCTTTTTCCTTTAGAACAGGGTTGGCTATGGATTGTTGTATATATATTAGTAGTTACTATAGTATGGCCATTTGCGGTATTGCTGGTGAGCATCCCTTTTGGTCAGTATAGGTTTTTCACAGGTTATTTAAAAAAGATGGGTAAAAGAATGGGAATCAGAAGTCAGAGGCCAGAGGTCGGACCGAAGTCAGATCTGGAATTTCAAATGAGCGGCAACGAGCATCAGGAAACGAGCATCGCACATCCGGTAATCCGCATCGCCATCTTTGCCTCGGGTGCCGGATCCAATGCACAAAAGATTATTGATCATTTTAAAAATTCTGATCATAGAATAATATCTCTTATAGTTTGTAATAAACCCGGTGCAGGTGTTTTAAGTATAGCGGAAAAAGAAAACATTCCTTCCTTATTAATAGATAAGGAAAAATTTTTCCGGGGCAATGCCTATACTGATGAGTTGAAACAAGCCGGGATTGATTTCATCGTATTAGCTGGATTCTTGTGGAAAGTTCCCGATGCCCTTATACAAGCCTATCCCGGTAAAATCATAAATATTCATCCCGCACTTTTACCCAACTACGGCGGAAAAGGAATGTATGGCAATTTTGTTCATGAAGCTGTTATTGCTGCCGGAGAAAAAGAAAGCGGCATTACGATACATTATGTAGACGGACATTATGATAATGGAGATATCATTTTCCAGGCTCGTTGCGCTGTTTCCAAAAATGATACACCGGCAACACTTGCCAACCGTATTCATCAACTGGAACATGAACATTATCCGCAGGTGATTGAAAACCTGTTAAGCAAAAAGACGAAAGCGTAAGAATTTCTTTTCTTTCCGGAAGATATTATAAAGAGACCCGCTTTCTTTAAGCTATACTTAATCTTTATTTAGTATTTTCCAGCCCATAAATTCCATTTATTATGAGATCAGTGATTCTTTTCGTCTTTTCAATTTGTTTTTTTACCCAAATTTCTTTCTCCCAGCTATTAAAAGAAGCAAACCCTGAATTGGCGGGTATGTCTTCAGAAAGACTAAAAAGAATTGATAAAACATTACAGATATGTAGATAAGAAATGGATAGCCGGAGGTAGTGCCATTATTGCCCGGGAGGGAAAGGTCGTGTATTATAAAGCGCTGGGATATGATGATATTGAAAATAAAATCTCACTTAAAAGAGATGCTATTTTCCGCATTGCTTCGCAGACAAAGGCTATTACCAGTGTGGCCGTCATGATGCTGTATGAAGAAGGAAAGTTTTTATTAAAAGATCCTGTTTCGAAGTATATTCCCGAATATAAAAATCAACAGGTACTGGATAAATTCAATCCCGCTGACAGTACCTATACAACTGTTCCCGCTAAAAGAGATATAACTATTCACGATCTGCTTACGCATACTTCAGGCATCGGCTATGCCCAGATAGGAAGCAAAGAAGCAACTGCTATTTATGCTAAAAATGGTATTGTTGGTGGTATCGGCGTAGGTCAAATTATTTTAGGCGATAAAATGAAAAAACTGGGGTCAATTCCTTTATTGCATCAACCGGGAGAACAATGGACCTATGGATTGAATACTGACTTGTTGGGCTATTTAGTGGAAGTAATAAGCGGTATGAGCCTGGATGATTTTTTTCGCAAGAAAATATTTGAGCCCCTGGGAATGAAGGACACTTATTTTTATTTGCCCAAAGAAAAATATAATCGCCTTGTTACATTATATACTGAAGATTCTTTGAAACAGGTTATAAAAGCTGCTGCCTCATTGGATATAAAAGGAGATTTTACCACCAATTATCCGGCTACAGCAGGAACTTATTTCTCCGGTGGTGGCGGCCTTTCTTCTACAGCCTTGGATTATGCCATTTTTATGCAGATGCTGCTGAATGGCGGAGAGTATAATGGCAAAAGAATATTAAGCCGTTCCTCCGTAAATATGATGACCGTAAGCCAGTATGATAAACTGAACTGGCCTGAAAACAAAATGGGCCTGGGGTTCAGCCTTTCTACCGAAAAAAGTGTGGCCGTATCACCGCTTTCTCCCGGCACTTTTGCATGGGGCGGTATGTTCAGCTCCAGTTACTGGATAGATCCCAAAGAAAAAATAGTGGCACAGCTATTCTTAAATCAATATCCGCAAAGCCATGGCGAGATACATGATAAATTTAAAGTGTTGGTTTACCAGGCACTGAA
>CAMLEX010000838.1 GCA_946479055.1 uncultured Bacteroidota bacterium
ATATGAATTGTTTCGCCAGAGATGGCGTTCGTTTCTATTTTATTTGTCATTGTTACATTCTTAATGTCCATTGTTTTATTCTGAGTTTGCTTCGCTGCGTTCGCAATAAGTTTTGCTTTGTTCGGATTGGTCGTTGTTGAGTTTGTATTGTTCATTGTTTTGCTCAGAATATCTATTGTTTTATCAAAAACGGTCGTTGCTAAAGGTTGAGGTTGCTTCGCTTCGCTCGCAATGACGCTTGTTTGATATAGTTATCAGGCTATTGCAGCGATAATGATTGGAAATTGCAATTTTGGCAGTTGAGGTTTTTTTATAGCTGTCCTTAGTTTATAACTAAGGACAGCTTTTGAGAACTGGTGTTCATTATTGATACCCGGGATTTTGAACCAGCTGTGGGGCCAATTGCAATTCTGCAATTGGAATTGGGTATAATGCCTTATATGGGCTCCATGTTCCTCCTTTTTGTATAGCAACAGGTCCCATTACTACATCAATAGTATTTGTTCTTTTTAAATCAAACCATCTGTGTCCCCACTCCGTAAATAGTTCTACCTGCCTTTCATGAAGAATGGCTGTTAGCAATGAAGTCTGATCATTAGCGGCAAGTGTTGCATCGCTCAATCCAGCCCTTCTTCGAAGTGCAAACAAATCGTCTCTTGCTTCTGCAATTTTGTTTAATCGGGTTCTTGCTTCTGCACGAATCAGATACTGTTCTGCTAGCCTAAGTATGATTGGATATTCCTGAGAGCCTGTATTTACGTCACCAATCTTATATTTTTTTGAGAAATAATACGCAGTAGAGCTGGGCTTAGCACTGTCTATCCAGTTTGATTTTCTTTGATCATTAGGTTCAAAAATGTTCACTAGGCTGTTGCTTAAATAAACTGGATAGCCACTGGTATTGGGTCCACCAGAAGGAAGTATAAATAATTTTCCCTCCCCAGTATTTGAGTTATTATTGTTGCTGACAGGCTGTAATTGCCAAATACTTTCTTTATTATTTTTTTTAAATGTATTTGTCAAGGTTTCCAAAGCAAAAAGACCAGAATTACTAATGACTTTTGATGACTCACTTTCTGCATTTGCCCATTCCCCAATGAATAAATAAGCTCGTGCTAATAAAGCTGTAGCAACCCATTTATTAGGCCTAATTCTTTCGTCAGCGCCCAATGAATATGAAGTAAAAGCATCTCCTTTTAAATATTTTTCGCTTAATAACTCCTGCGCTTCTTTCAAATCTTTAACTATTTGTTGATAAACTTTATCTTTTGAAGTGCGAGCCATTGATTGATTTGCTTTCCAATCAACGTTTGTAACCAAAGGCACATCCCCAAACATCTCGGCAAGATAGAAATAGCAAAATCCTCTCGTAAACTTAGCCTCTCCCAATAATTGCTTCTTTACAATTAGATTTAAGGTCTTGCTTGCTTCCAAGCCTTCGATAGCATTATTAAGAGCAAATATTTGCGGATAAATTGCGTTCCAAAAATTTGGTTGTGTTGTATTTTGATTAAGATTGTTCCGATAATAATCTAATAAATTAACCAGATTAGGATTAAACAAAACCAATTCATCTGCAGCCAGACCCGCGTAAAGTGATATACTGGTTATATACTGAGATTGTTGATTAATATTTTGTTGACTCATCTC
This sequence comes from uncultured Bacteroidota bacterium, assembly GCA_946479055.1. The sequence goes on from CAMLEX010000838.1 coordinate 1,651, forward strand.
GGCGTAGATGTTCGTTAATACGGCCGCCGCCGTGGCATCTGTGGAAAAAACGTTTCCGGTGTTTAAACTTGTAAACGGAGGATCTACTTCAATAACTTTTTTGCATGATGTAAGCCACAGCGAACAGATTATAACAGAGATCAAAAACAAATTTCGTGTTTTGTGTTGTGGGTGAGAACACCTGAAAACGGTAGTCCTATTTTGATATTTATTGTTGTTCATTTCAAGAGTTTTTATTTATTTTTTTGAACACCTGCGAAGGCTGAAATTATTTAAAGTGTGATCTGTATGCCTAATACCAACACTTTTAGTGGAGGTAGCGATGTACTACTTCTTGTCTCAGGATCAAGACCGATATATTTAGTGATAGTCCACAAGTTTTGTCCCTGAACATAAACCATAAGATTTTGAAATTTCAATTTCTCTCGAATACCCACAGGAAATTGCCATGAAAGGGATAGGTTTTTTAGACGTACATATGATGCATCAGAATTTAAACCAAGGCTCGATGCATTGGCATAATTATAAGGATCACTTAAAAGGCTAGGATAAGTGGCGCTAAATTTTTGAAATGACACGACGTCTCCGGGTTTTTGCCAACGATTCAATACGGTTGTTGGCTGATTACCCCAAACTGTTCCAAAAAGAGCATCACTACGAAAACGACCCGGGAATTTCCCTAAATAATAATTAGAACCTTCTTGTTTGACAAATTGAAAAAACGCATCAAAACTGAAGCCCTTAAATGAGATGCTGTTCATTAATCCCCCATACATTCTTGGAGATGTGTTTACTAAGATATTGCGATCAGTTGTTGAATTTGGTGTGCCGGTTGGATTCCCATGACTATCTGAAAAAACAAAAATGCCCGTCTGTGGATCAACTCCAAGAATTTGATAATTCTTTGT
>CAMLEX010000839.1 GCA_946479055.1 uncultured Bacteroidota bacterium
ATTGATTTAGGATAGGCTGTTTGTTACAAGTAACCGGCAACCCGTAACTATAACCTGCGCCATGACTCCATTCAAGAATCGCATTACTGAATTATTTAAGATCGAATATCCCATCGTCCAGGCGGGTATGATATGGGCCAGCGGATGGAGATTGGCCAGTGCAGTAAGTAATGCCGGTGGTTTGGGCATTTTAGGCAGCGGAAGTATGTATCCAGATGTCTTACAAGAGCATATCCGAAAATGTAAAGCTGCAACAAGCCGTCCCTTCGCAGTGAACATACCGTTGCTTTACCCGGATATTGATAAACATATCCGGATAATTATTGAAGAAGGAGTTGAAATAGTTTTTACTTCAGCCGGCAACCCCAAAACATGGACCGGCGTTTTAAAAGAGAAAGGCATCAGGGTAGTGCATGTAGTGAGCAGCAGCAAATTTGCCCGTAAAGCTGAGGAAGCCGGATGCGATGCCGTAGTAGCAGAAGGTTTTGAGGCGGGCGGACACAATGGAAGAGAAGAGACAACTACAATGGTTTTGGTACCCGCCGTAGTAAATGCGGTTAAAATTCCGGTGATAGCAGCTGGTGGTATAGCAACCGGGCGACAAATGCTGGCGGCGATGGTAATGGGAGCGGAAGCGGTACAAATGGGCAGCCGGTTTGTAGCTAGTGAAGAAGCGTCTTCACATATTGGTTTTAAAAATACAGTTATTGGTTCGCAGGAAGGGGATACCATCTTAACGATGAAACAACTCACACCTGTCAGACTTATCCGGAATAAGTTTTATCAACAGGTGGCGGAGGCGGAGGGAAAAGGCGCAACAGTAAACGAATTAAAAGAATTATTAGGACGGGGACGAGCTAAGAAGGGTATGTTTGAAGGTAATCTTGAGGAAGGAGAATTGGAAATTGGTCAAGTAAGTTCTTTGCTGGATCGTATTTTACCGGCCGCAGATATCGTAAAAAAAGTATGGCAGGAATTTATGGAAGGTTTGCAAAATCCAATCCTATTGCTGTAATTTTATAGTTGTTTCAGATCAATTTGTTCACCTATCAATAATGGTCATATGAGATCAAAATTTTTATCATTGGCAATCGGGCTTTTAGGCTTTGTTGTTGCCAAAGCGGATACCGGACCGGATCCCGATCCTGCTACCGAAAAAGGGAAGAAAAATGATCTTGCTGGTATTATTTTACATGGTGAAAGTAAAAAGCCATTAAAAGATGTTGTTGTTACAGCTTACCTGGTTTCTAAAAAAGAAAAAGCTGTACAGACAGATGAAACAGGTAACTATGGTTTTGAAGAGCTGAAGCCAGGTACTTATAAATTTGTATTTGAAAAATCGGGCTATAAGAGAGTGACGAAAGAAAAAGTAGTTGTAAAGACAGATGAAGGGTTTCAACTAAATATCGAAATGATAGAGAGCAAAGATTTTAACCTGGTGCCTTCACCATTGTTATTCGCGGATTTTTGATTTACACTGTATAAAATAAATTTTAACGGCTGCCCGTAACGGGGGCCGTTTTTTTTAGCTACTGATGAACACAGATAAACAGCCACGAGAATATTTACTAATGGCAGATGACTATGATTTATAGCTGGGGATCACACTGGATCACAAATTACAAGGGGTGCGATAAGAAAAAAGCAACCCCGGAGGACAAACCGGGATTGCTTTTTTCATGGTTGTTATGATAAGCCTTAATCCATGTCTATATCAAAATCGTTATCATCCTTTTCAATGTTGAACTTTTTGTGTTTGTCAAGAAAGCTGCGATATTTTTCATAAGTTTTATCGGAAGCTTCTTTATCATTTATCATTAGTTTTCCGTCTTTGTGCTTAATGGAGTATCCTTCTTTTTTATTAATCAGCCCATCTTTTTCAAGGCCATCTACAAAAGATTTATATTCTTTCATTTCCACTTTGGCCTTTTCAATTTCGACTTTTGCTTTTTGCAATTCTTTCTCAATTTGAGGGCCTATTTTTTTCATATCTTCTTTGGCCTTTGCTAATTCAGCTTCCATTTTGGAAAGATCTATTTTCTTTACTTCATCCAGTTCGGCTTTCATTTTATCCCAATCCATTTTAGCAAGAGATTCCTTTACCTCTTTTTCGATTTTTGCAAAGTCTACCTCCTTCATCGCTTTATCTACTTCCACCTGGATTTTAGCAAGATCAACTTCTTTCATCGCTTTGTCTACTTCCATTTTGATCTTATCAAAATCAACATCCTTCATAGCTCTTTCCACATCAAGACGAATTTTTTCACCATCAATTTCTTTCATGGCTTTGTTGACGTCGGCCATAGCTTTATCTAATTCAATTTTTAAGTCAACTGCTTCCAGTTCAGCGATGGCTTCATCAAGGTCACGGATCTTTTTATCTTTTTTTTGCGGAATGGTGTCATGGGTTTGCTGTTGTTGGAACCCGTCGGGAGATTGCCTGTGGTCCCATGATACAAGAGCTAGGGTGATTCCAATAAGGCAGAAGGCAATTAACAGCCGCCCGGTTGTGATTGATCCTGGTTTCATGTTTTCTGATTTAGGTTTATAAGTGGTT
>CAMLEX010000840.1 GCA_946479055.1 uncultured Bacteroidota bacterium
CCCCAGGATCGGAGATATGGAATCCTTAAAAAAGAAATTTGCGGCTACAGTTGAATGGGCTGCAGAAGAGCAAAGTGGTATCAATACTGCATCACAACAAACCATTGAAGCATTGGCTGAAGCTAATAAAAAATACGAAGAAAAATTCGGTTATATTTTTATTGTATGCGCTACAGGAAAATCCGCAGAAGAATTGTTAACTCAATTAGAAACCCGTTTACAAAACACTCCGGAAGTGGAAATTGAAATTGCTGCTGACGAACAAAATAAAATAACCAAACTGCGAATTGAAAAATTATTGGAATGAGTCAGATCACCACACATATATTGGATACCGCCAAAGGCAAACCTGCTGCAGGCATTACCATCATATTATACCAGGGACAGAATGATGAATGGACAGAAATGGCAAGGGGTGTTACTAATGATGATGGACGTATTACAGATCTGTTGAAAAAAAATGACTTACTGCAACATTGTATTTATAAACTGAGATTTGAAACAAAAGATTATTTTGACAAAAATCATGTTGTCACTTTTTATCCCTGTGTTGAAATAGTTTTTGATGTCGTAACAGATGAACATTATCACATTCCCTTATTGTTGAGTCCGTTTGGATATTCTACCTACAGGGGTTCCTGATAATATGAACAAACCTAAAGCTGGCAATTGAAAATAAAAAGACTGAATATGAACTTTAGCATCGCCGATGATGAAAAACAAAGTTTATTAGACACGTTAAAAACCGCCAATCTTACATTTCAGCAAAGCTATCCGGGTGATAAGCCCGATCGTCAGCCGGTGCATACAGTGTATGGTGGCGCCAACCTGTTTAAATCAGATACCTGTGTAAAGATGGGAGAGACTGCATTAAAAAGTTTACAGACCTATGCGCCTGACTTTGTTGCATTGGCAGATGTATTGCATTTGCAGGGGTTTCTGGATTTACCTTCTTCCGGAAAGAAAATTGAAAAACTCGTGAAGAAGCTGGACAGGATGAGTGAGAAAAACAGAAGGACAGATCCTGCCTGGCTGGCATATTCTATATATAACAAGATCATTAAAAAATTAAAAACGGAGCCTATAGAAGATTTTCGTGTTGATTTTGAAGATGGCTTTGGCAATCGCCCCGATGAAGAAGAAGATGCAACAGCGGTAAATGCGGCTCTTGAATTGGCAAAAGGAATGAAAAACAAAACCATCTCTCCTTTTATCGGCATTCGTATAAAACCGTTTACTGAAGATTTAAAAAGCCGTGGTGTCAGAACATTAGATATTTTTTTAACCACTCTATTGGGAAAAACAAAAGGTCAACTTCCTGACAATTTTGTAGTAATGCTTCCCAAAGTAACCATACCGGAACAGGTAATTACTTTAGTGCGTTTGTTTGAGATCATTGAAAAGAAAAACAATCTGGCTGCCGGCGCATTGAAAATGGAAACCATGATAGAAGCGACACAGATCATTATGGATGAGGAAGGTCGCAATCCACTGATGAAAATTATAAGAGCAAGCGAAGGAAGATGTATTGCTGCACACTTTGGTACTTATGACTACACAGCATCCTGTGGTATTACGGCAAAATATCAAACAATGGCTCATCCTGTTTGCGATTTTGCGCATCACATGACCAAAGTGGCACTAGGCGGAACCGGAATATTTTTATCTGACGGCGCCACGAATGTAATACCTGTTGCGCCCAACCGGGGAGAAAAACTATCCAAGGAAAAATTAAAAGAAAATACTGAGTCGGTACACAATGCATGGCGGATTGGTTACAGTCATACTATGCATTCACTTATTAATGGATTTTACCAGGGATGGGATCTCAACCCTGCACAATTGCCCATGCGCTATGCTGCTACCTATAATTTCTTCTTAAGCAGTTATGACGATGCTGTCTTCAGGTTGAAAACATTTATAGAGAGATCTGCGATCTCCACTTTAACGGGAGACATATTTGATGATGCTGCAACCGGACAGGGATTATTGAATTTCTTTTTAAAAGCATTGAATTGCGGAGCCATCACAGAAAAAGAAGCGTTGGCTACAGGATTAACTATTGAAGAGATCAGGAGCCGATCGTTTTATAAAATATTGCAAGGCCGGAGAAGTAAAAAAAAGTAACACGAAGGACACGAAGAAGACACAAAGATCAGAACGTTGTGTTCTCGTGGTCAAGGTGTTCGTTGTGCTCCCGTTCTTTGTTTAAATTTATACACTAAACTTCTCTATCATGACGATTGCTGTATTAGGTGCAGGAATGGTTGGGCGTGCTATCGCACTGGATTTAGCCAATGATTATAGAGTGACTTCTTTTGATTTTAGCGAAACAAATCTTGATGAATTAAAAAGAAGAGATGCTTCCATAAAAACTGTAGTAACAAACCTATCCGTGTTTGAAGAATATAAAAATTGGTTAGAGCCGTTTGACCTGGTTGTAACAGCTGTTCCCGGATTTATGGGATATAAAACGCTGGAAGCGGTTATTGATGAAGGAAAAAACACAGTGGATATTTCTTTCTTTCCGGAAGATGTTTTACAATTAGA
>CAMLEX010000841.1 GCA_946479055.1 uncultured Bacteroidota bacterium
AGATTTTACTGAATTTATTTTTCTTGCGCCCAATGCACCACGTTTGCGGAATGCAGACGGCACTATTAATTGGGCTCCCGATATTAATGGTACTTCGTCCTGGACAAATCCGCTCTCTTATAATGAAAATATTTTTGATAATAAGTCCTATAATTTAACGACTAATCTTGCTGCCAGTTATGAAATTCTTCCAAACCTAAGTTTAAGGGCAAATTTTGGATTTAACCAGTTAAATACTGACCAGTTTCTTGGATCGTTGGATACTTATTTTAAGCCTGAGAGCCGAGGAGCGCTTGTTAGAAGTGCTAATATAACTCGCAATATGGCCCGTACCTGGATCAGCGAACCTCAGATTAACTATAGCGATGAAAAATTTTTGAGAGGGAAGTTGGAGGCTTTGATAGGTGCTTCTTTTCAAGAAAAAACAAGCGAAGGAATGAATGTAAGTGCGTCTGGGCAAAGTAGCGATCAATTGTTACGCAACCTCGCTGCTGCTACTAGTTCTTATTTTGTCAGTATTAATAGTATCTATCGTTATTCGGGAATTTTCAGTCGTATTAATTATACACTAAAAGATCGGTATTTGCTTAATCTGTCCGCTCGTAGAGATGGCAGCTCTCGTTTTGGACGCAACAACTTGTTCTCAAATTTCTGGGGCATTGGTGCTGGATGGATATTTAGTCAAGAACCCTTTTTTAGCAAAAATGTTTCTTGGCTCAACTTCGGAAAAATCCGGGGCAGTTATGGATTGATGGGCAATGACCAAATAGGGGATTATGGTTTTATGAGTTTATACGCAAATGGGCAAGCCGGTAGTATTCCTTATCAAGGCGTAAGTACATTGGTTGGTGGGTTAAGCAATCCAGACCTTCAGTGGGAAGAAACTCGGAAGTTGCAAATAGGTATTGAACTCGGTCTCTTAAATAACCGCATAACGACAAATCTTACTTGGTTTAGAAATCGGACGGGTAACTCTTTAGGCAATGTAAATATGCCAATCATGACTGGCGCCACATCTTATACCACCAACTTCCCGGCTATTATCCAGAATAGTGGTTTGGAATTAGCATTCAGTACCCGAAATATAGTTAGCAAAGACTTCACTTGGAATAGCACTTTGACTCTAACTCGACCACGCAACAAGCTCGTAGATTTCCCAGATCTTGAAAATTCAACATCTGCAGATGACTTAGTAATTGGCCAACCACTAGGCATGAGAAAAATCTACTCATTTTATGGGATTGATCCACTTACTGGGACTTTTCTGTTACGAGATTCAAAAGGTGGTCTCACTAGTACTCCAAATGCTGCCACAGATCAAATAGTTTGGCTAAATCAAAATCAATTACTTTATGGTGGACTACAGAACGATCTTCAGTTCAAAAACTTCCAGTTTAGTTTTTTCATTCAATATGTTCAACAAAAAGGCTTTGATTTTTTGCATCTGCCCGTAACTCTACCAGGAGTATTCAATAGCGTGTTTTCACAAAGCAATCAGCCAGTGACAGTTCTTAACCGTTGGCAGAAACCCGGAGATCAGACACCATATGCCCGGTTTACAACATCACCTTCTGGATTTACCCAAGGGGACAGAGGATTTCGTGACCTCCCATATTTGAGCTTGAAGAATATTTCAGTCTCGTATGATTTCAACAATAAATTATTACATCCTCTGAAGCTGAAAAGTTTAAGAGCTTTTATACATATCCAAAATGTTTACACTTGGACTCATTATCAAGGATTGAATCTTGAAGGGAAAAGTTTCAGTTCCATTCCTCCCTTGCGTATGATTACGATTGGTGGAAATATTGGCTTTTAATTTTTAACTCAAATAATTTCTCATGTATCAAATATTTATACATAAATTTTTTCGTGTAGTTTTTGCCTGCATTTTAATTATTCTGCTCGGCAATTCTTGTAAAAAATTTATTGAGGTCCCTCCGCCCACCACAGCGGTTACTGAGGCTACAGTTTTTAGCAACGATCAAACAGCTATAGCAGCCGTTACGGGGCTTTTTGCCCGAATAACTAATGGCGATAATGCTTATAATGCACCAAGTGGAATTTTCGGCTCACACTTTTTGACCCTGCACAAGTTACTAGGTCTTTCAGCGGATGAATTTGATTTATGGTCAGGGGCACCAGATGGGGAAAGGGCTTACTATGAAAATAATTTACAAACTCATTACCAGGCAGGCACAGGGGTTATTGAAGCAGGCGGTGAGTTTTGGAACTGGTTATATCCGTTGATCTATAGTGCTAATCAGACAATTGAAAATCTTGATAGGTCAAGCAATTTGACAACTGATATAAAAAAGGAATTAATAGGTGAATGCAAGTTCTATAGATCATTTCTTTATTTCCATTTAGTGAATCTCTATGGTGATATTCCTTTGGCACTAAGTTCGAGTCCAGAAGCTAATAGAAAATTAAATCGAGCTCCGGTTCCACAAGTATATGAACAAATCATTGCTGATTTGACGGATGCAAGGAACTCGCTTAGCGAAAAGTTTTTAAGCAGTTCACTTCAACCCGATGGAGCAAATGT
>CAMLEX010000842.1 GCA_946479055.1 uncultured Bacteroidota bacterium
CCCTGGCATTGTCAGTCATTGGTGACAGCCATTGCAAGGCCACTTTGCTTACGCCAGCTATTTCTTTGATCTTTTGAGCCACAATGGCGACCTTGGCGAAGCCTTCTCCTCTTGGGGTTTCCGCGGTTATTATGGCATCGGAAGTAAAACCCAGATCTTTTTCACGGGTATACCTAAGTTGGTTTGCAATTACAAGGCTCCCAATAATAAATACAAGTGATACAGCGAACTGAAAAACGATCAATCCCTTTCGTAAAATCCATTTTTCACTACGTTTCTGTGCTCCTGTACCTTTCAGACTTAGTACCGGCAAATAAGATGACAATACTTTTGCAGGATACAGCCCGGCAAATGCAGAAGTAAGCAATGTAACAAGTATTAAAAAAATAAAGGTTGAAGGTTCAAAAAAATCAAATGATATGCCTTTCGGAATAAACGATCGGAACAAAGTAATTACAGGCGTAACGAGTAAAACAGCAAGTAAAACTGAAAAAAGTGTTAGTAATAATGTTTCCGCCAAAAACTGAAATACAAGGCTTGTCCTGCTGCCGCCAAGAACTTTACGGACGCCAATTTCTTTGGATCGTTGAATGGATTGCGCAGTGGATAGATTTATAAAGTTTATGATTGCCAGAATTAAAATAAACAACGCAATTCCTATCAGACTATATAAGGTCGGTAGATGAGCTGTCCTGATTGGATTTTCAATCACATCGGCATTGAAATGAATTTGGGATAGGGGCTCCAACCATAACGCTAATTTAGTTTGAGGATCGCCATGGGTTTTTACAAGTGAAGCCATTTGAGCATTTACCTGAGCAGGCGGTGCGCCTGGTGCGAGTTTCGCAAAGATCCATGCAGACATATCACCTTGTTTCCATGAATCAATGCTGATATTATTTTTCAAAAAACTCTTTTGAAGGGTAGCAAAGGAAATAAAATCGGTAAAGGCAAGATCTGAATTTTTATTCCAATCTTTTACAATACCTGAAACATTTACTACAAGAGAGTCCTGGTAAATTATCTGCTTCCCAAGTATTTTATCAAAAGGCTTGTCTCCAAAATATTGACGTGCCTTGCTTTCTGTAAGCACAACTGTAAAGGGAACTTCCAGGGCGGATTTGATATTGCCTGCAAGCCATTCATATTTAAAAATATCAAAGTATTGCCGTTCAGCTATAACTGTGGTCACGTAATTTGTTTCTCCTACTCTGCTTTCAAAATGTTTTACGGACCTATCCTCATCTGGCACGCTAATTTTTGCATTATATGGAATAATGGCTGCAATTGTACTTAAACCAGATAACCCCGAACGACCCTCCAATGATGCAGAGAGGGGAAGCCTTGCAAAATGTAATTTGTCTCCAGTACTTTCAGTAACATCTCCCATAATACGGTAGATACGTTTTTTATCGGGATGAAAACTGTCGAAGTTAATTTCATAATTAATTATAAGGTATAAGACAATGCATGCACAAATCCCGAATGAAAGTCCGAGTATATTTATGGCGGTGTAAATTTTTTTCCGGGTAATATTCCGCCAGGCAATCTTAAAATAATTTTTTATCATAACCGAACTTTTATTTTATGCTAGTATTGCCATTCTGTTTTTCGTAAGCTTGAATTGCATTTGCAATTCGATTGAAACTCGCTTTAATCTGTTGCTCTGTTACTTCGATTTTTTCCTCTACCAGCAATATAAGCGTCAACAAATGAATAGCTTCCTCTGCCAGGCGCTGGTGTTCCGGATCCTCTTCAATCCAACTGTTCCATTTATACATTTCCGTTTCATTCGTTTGACGATGCCAGGCCAGAAAACCATCATCCATCAAAAGCTCTTCAACTGTTGTATAATTCAATTTTTTCATTTGCTTCACTTCGTTCGCAATGACATGCTTCCGCTTCGTTGCACTCGCAGTGACGTTCACTCCGTTGGCAATGACGTGTTCTGCTTCCTTGTACTCGTTGTGACGCTTATTCCGTTCTCAATAACTTGCTTTGTTGCACCCCGCAGTGTTACTATTCTGTCCGCAAGGATTTTATAGGGTTCGCAATAGCAGCTTTGATAGCCTGGAAACTTACCGTTAACAATGTGATCAATAATGCGCCTCCTATTGCTGCTGCAATGACATACCAGGTAATTTCCGTGCGGTATTTGTAGTTCTGCAACCAGCCATGCATATAATAATAAGCTACCGGTATAGCAATAAAACAAGAAATAATAACCAATAGCACAAACTCTTTTGATAACAATGTCCATAGATTAAATACCGACGCACCTACTACTTTTCTTATTCCTATTTCTTTTGTACGCTGCTCCGCTACAAAAGATGCCAAACCAAAAAGTCCGAGGCATGAAATAAAAATGGCGAGTATAGCGAAGAAAGCAGTCAGGCTGCTTACCCTTTCTTCGCTTTTAAATTTTTCCCCGAAAGCTTCGTCGGCAAACTGGTAATCAAAAGGAGCTGATGACACCTGTTTCTTAAATACAGCTTCTATTGCTGCCATCGATTCCCATACAGGTTTTGTCGGGTTTAGCTTAATAT
>CAMLEX010000843.1 GCA_946479055.1 uncultured Bacteroidota bacterium
CGATAAACGCTGTATTTCGACATATTGTCGGGAATAAGGATGGAGTATACCATTAGTTTTTTGTCTGTGGCGCCAGCAAGCGTAAAAGCCCTCGTTCTTTTTATTCAACAAACTTTCCTTCTTTCTTAGTCAACTCAAAAAATTTATCGAGGTTGGACCCTATTGCTTCTTCAAAAGCCGCTTTCATATCTGCAGGCTGAGGATGTTTATTTTTCCATTTGGTAAAATAATTCTTGATAGCCAGTTCCATTTTCTCCGGGCCGATAGATGCTTCTAAAAGATACATCCAGAGGGCCGTCTTTACATAAGAGATAAGACCATACTCATCACTGTTTGGAAATTTATCAGCCGGTATATCCATCGCCGACTGCATAGGGATGCTTTTATCAATCGCATTGTATATTATTCCCAGGAATTCATCTGCTGACTTTTCCTTCACTTCTTTTGGAATAGCATCTCCAAAAACGGAATTGCTCCTGTACTTCTCTGCCTCATACCTGAACTGGAAATAAGTGTTCAATCCTTCATCCATCCAGGTATGGGCCCTTTCATTGCTACCCAGCATGCCCATAAACCAGTTGTGGCCTATTTCATGTGCAATCACCGCATCAAGGGTTTCCACTTTTGCATCAGGACTTGTAATCAATGTAACCATGGGATATTCCATTCCTCCACTTGAATTATTCTTTGGCCCTTCCACTACCTGCACTACCGGGTACTCATACTCACCGATCCAGCCGCTGTATTTTTTTACACCATCTTTTACATAATCGATACTGTTGTTCCAGATAGTATTCTTTTTATTATGATAATAAGAAAAAGCATCTATTACTTTACCGCCGGGCAGTTGTGTAGTATCGTATTGTATCACTAAATCCTTATCAGCAAACCATGCAAAATCAGGTACCTGTTCCGCATAATAGCTCAATATTTTCTTTTCATTTTTTTTGGCAGGAACATATAGCGCAGGCTTCCCTTTACGATCAGTAACATTTTTTGCACCCACTTTTTTGTAGGCATCCAGTTCTTCTTTTGTCTGCAATACGCCTGTAGCTCCTACTACATACTCCGACGGAATAGTAATGTTTACTTTATAATCTGCATATTCGCTATAAAACTCACCCATATCAAGATAAGGAAACTCATGCCAGCCATCCTTATCAAATACTGCCGGCTTAGGATACCACTGGCAGGCCATAAACTGGCCATCCGCATAACCGGATCTTGAAAAATAAGGAGGCAGTGTTACTTTAAAACGTGTAGAGATAGTAATAGAATCTCCCGGTAACAAGGGCTTATCCAATAAAAGTTTTATAATATCAATGTATTGCGGATTAGGGTGTGCTTCTGTTTTGGCAGCCTGATCGTTTACTTTAAAGGCAAGGCCATCAATAGAACCAGTACCAAATTTTTCCCCGTCCGACTGGGTCATCCGGGCGGGCATCTTTTTTGAACGGGCTGTATCATTTTTTATCTGTTGCAACAAGGCTGTTGTTTCATTTTTATAAGCATTGGGCCAGATATGAAACCAGATAAAATTAAGAGTGGATGGAGAGTTATTTTTATATACTATTTTTTCAAACCCGGTAATGGATTTGTCTTTATCATTAAGTTCCGCTTTGATATCATAACGCAACTGCTGTTGCCAATAAGTTTGCTGGGCGGATAATTGGATGGTAATAAAGAGGGCAATAAAAAAAGAAAGTAGCTTCATGAGTTTATTTTAAATTTTTTAAAAATAGTAAAAGATTTGTTCACAACAACCCTGCAGGAAGTTTTTAGCAATTGTTCAACAAAGATGTGCACACAGCAATAAAAAAATCAATTTCAGGAGAAAAACTAATAATGAGAACAGTGGGCAACTATATTTGTTATGCCTATTTAAATGTCACGTTCTTCTGTTCAAAAATCTAGAAATGATTGTTAAATATCACATTCTGCCAATAATTATTTTTGTGCATTGGCAGCATGCACCGATTCGAGGGCAAAAGGCAAGCAGGGGCAGGAACCCAAAGCCCTACAGGACAAAAACACTTCAGCAGAGTTTGTTTCCAAACGTCGCGACGATGACCTGGTAGAAAGTCTGTACAATGAGCTTGCTGAGAAAACACCTGAATTAAAGCAGCTTGAAGATCAAATTGATCATCTCCACGGCAGTGAAGATGACTCAACAGAAATGTTTGTTAATTATCATGCGAAGAATGAATCCTATTTCGATTCTGCAGACCAGCATGCCGGTAAGTTAGATAATGATTTTTATGATAACTTCATATTAGGGCCCGGGCTAACCGTTTTCTAAATGCCCCGCTGAAAGCAAAGCTCTAACGTTGGCAGTAAGTTAACACCGACAACTATCAGCACTAAAAAAATCAAGTATGAAAAAATTTTACATTCTCTTATTTGCCTTTGCTGCAACAAATTCTTTTGGACAGACTACAAATAGCAATACACCCGGAATAGCTGCTGATACTAAAAATACAGCAGTGATGTACTCTAAGATCGGAAGAGCACACGTCTGAACTCCAGTCACTACCACAGATCTCGT
>CAMLEX010000844.1 GCA_946479055.1 uncultured Bacteroidota bacterium
GTACTGGAATGTACAGGGTTCTTTACAGACAAGGACAAGGCAGCTGCTCACCTTACAGCCGGCGCTAAAAGGGTGGTAATTTCCGCACCTGCTACTGGCGATCTGAAAACAATTGTATTTAATGTAAATCATAAAATACTGGATGGCAGCGAAACAATCATCAGTTGCGCTTCCTGCACTACCAATTGCCTGGCGCCAATGGCACAGGTACTGGATGAAAAATTTGGTATCGTTAATGGCCTGATGACAACGATTCATGCTTATACTAACGATCAGAATACACAAGATGCTCCACATCCAAAAGGTGATCTCCGCAGAGCAAGAGCAGCGGCACAGAATATTGTTCCTAACAGCACTGGCGCGGCAAAAGCGATTGGATTAGTATTACCTGGTCTGAAAGGAAAGTTGGATGGCAGTGCTCAACGGGTTCCTGTATTGACAGGCTCTTTAACTGAAGTAACAGCAGTACTTAACAAGAAAACTACTGTGGAAGAAGTAAATGCTGCAATGAAAGCTGCTTCTAATGAAAGTTTTGGATATACTGAAGATGAGATAGTGAGTGGTGATGTTGTTGGTATCACTTATGGTTCATTGTACGATGCTACGCAAACAAGGGTGCAAACTGTTGGAGATACTCAATTAGTAAGAACTGTGAGCTGGTATGATAATGAAATGAGTTATGTAAGTCAGTTGGTTCGTACCGTGCATTATTTTGCAAAACTGATAAGTAAGTAAGGAATAGCTTTAGAAGCCGCAACGAGTGTAACAGGGTAATTTCTGTTGCACCTTTGCGGCTTTCATTATTTTGCCTGGACTGTTTATGAAGATCAAAAATATTGATGGGCTCACTGCTTCTGATCTCCAGCAGCAGGTGAGTGATGGGGGGAGATTTGTTTATTTCGCATACACTATATCTTTAATAATAGTAACGTTCAGAGATACCTCTGGTGTTTATCTCATCCGGTCGGGTGAAAACAGCGCTGGTAAAAGTTTTTTATTTACTATTGTTTCTTTTTTAATTGGCTGGTGGGGAATTCCCTGGGGACCCAAATATACCATGCAGGCGATACGGACTAATTTGAAAGGAGGAAAAGATGTAACCGATGAAGTGATGGACGTAATAAATGGGTATTTACTTTTTGAAGAAACTAATAAGGAAAGAATAATTTTTTAAACTTTATATATTATGTCAAAGTTTTCTGATCACAATTTTGCCGGACAAAAAGTTCTTGTAAGGGTTGACTTCAATGTACCCCTTAATGATAAATATGAGATAACTGATGATACAAGGATGAGAGCTGCTATCCCTACAATTAAAAAAATAACAGGTGATGGTGGTATCGCTATCCTGATGTCACACTTTGGCAGGCCAAAAGGAGGACCGGAAGAAAAATATTCATTGAAACACCTCGTAAAACATTTAAGCGATTTGCTGGTTGACTCAACTGTTTTGTTTGCTAATAATTGTATTGGAGAAGAAGCATTCCAGACCAGCAGCACGATGAAGCCGGGGGAAGTATTACTGTTGGAAAACCTTCGATTTTATAAGGAAGAAGAAAAAGGCGATGCAAAGTTTGCGGAAAAATTAGCAAAGCTTGGTGATGTATGGGTAAACGATGCATTTGGCACCGCTCACAGAGCTCATGCTTCTACGGCTGTTATCGCCCAATTCTTTCCTGCCGAAAAAAGAATGTTTGGCCTGGTGATGGAAGGTGAAGTGGCAAGTGCAGAAAAAGTATTGCACCATTCCGAAAAACCCTTTTTAGCTATCATTGGCGGTGCGAAAGTATCAGATAAAATTCTGATCATCGAAAACCTGCTGGAAAGAGCGACGGATATCATCATCGGTGGGGGTATGGCTTATACTTTTATGAAAGCAGAAGGCGGCAAGATAGGTAATTCGCTTTGCGAAGACGACAGGCTAGTTACAGCAAAAGAATTGTTGGAAAAAGCAGCGAAAAAAGGTGTTTGCATTCATTTGCCTGCTGATTCAGTTATTGCTAATAAGTTTGCTGCTGATGCTGAAACCTCTTCGTCGCCGAGTAATGCTGTTCCTGATGGCTGGATGGGGTTGGATATCGGTCCCAATGCTATAAAACAATTTGTAAATGTTATTCATCGTTCAAAAACGATTTTGTGGAATGGGCCAATGGGAGTTTTTGAAATGGAAAATTTTCAACATGGCACTAAGGCTATCGCTACGGCTGTAGCTGACGCAACACAAAAAGGAGCTTTCTCATTAGTAGGAGGCGGTGATTCGGTGGCTGCTGTTAACCAGTTTGGTTTCGCTGACAAGGTAAGTTATGTATCTACCGGTGGTGGCGCTATGCTGGAATATTTTGAAGGAAAAACATTGCCGGGCATTGCAGCGGTTGAGGGGTAGGGCTATTGGAATTGCGGATTTTGTATTATTTTGGCCGCTCACTATCACCTTTAAAAAAATATGAGAACTAAAACGCTGCTTTTTATCTGTGCAATCGGAACTTTTTTAGTCTAGATCGGAAGAGCACACGTCTGAACTCCAGTCACTACCACAGAT
>CAMLEX010000845.1 GCA_946479055.1 uncultured Bacteroidota bacterium
CGGATGGTAAATTTTTATATGCTACCAATCGTGGCGATTTTAACAACATAGCAATTTTTAAAATAGATAAGAACAATGGAAGAGCAAGCATAATTGGTTTTCAACCTACATCAGGTAAGACCCCACGTAATTTCAACTTCGATCCTTCCGGCAATTATTTATTGGTAGGCAACCAGGAAACTGATGAAATTGTAATTTTTAAACGAAATACAAAAACCGGCCTGCTTAAGGATACCGGGAAAAGAATTGAGGTCGGAAAACCTGTTTGTTTAAAATGGATCCCGGTAAATTAATTGCGGTTATTTGTCTGACCCTTTTATTTTCAATACCAGGCTTCTTGATTTATTAAAAACATTTCGTCCTTTATCAATTCCTTTGCGCAATTCTTTTTGCTGCTCTTCAGGTAAATGAATAAACTCCTGGCATTCTTTGCTGCAGCAGTTTTCATATTTTTCTTTGCACTCATCGCATTGTATGAAGAGCAGGTGGCAGGCGTCGTTCACACAATTCACATGTGTGTCGGCAGGTTTGCCGCATTGATGACAGTTGGCAATGATCTCATCCGTGATCCTCTCCCCCAGCCTCTGATCAAACACAAAATTCTTTCCATGAAATTTATTGTTTAATCCCTTTTCTTTTACCTGGTTGGTATAGTTGATAATGCCGCCCTCCAAATGAAAAACATTTTTAAACCCTTTGTGCAGCATGAAGGCGGAAGCTTTTTCGCAACGGATACCGCCGGTACAATACATAATGATGTTGCGATCCTTATCTTCTTTCATCATATCAACAGCCATCGGCAATTGTTCGCGGAAAGTATCGCTGGGAACTTCAATCGCATTTTCAAAATGACCCACTTCAAATTCATAATGATTACGCATATCAATAACCACCGTATTGGGATCAGTTGTCAATTCATTGAATTGTTCCGCATTCACATACTTTCCTTTATTCTCCATATCAAATAAAGGATCGTGAATACCATCCGCAACTATTTTGCTCCGCACTTTTATATCCAATACATAAAAAGATTTGCCGTCATCATCAACAGCAATATTCAGACGCAGACCATTCAATGGTTCAATTGAATATAAATACGCTTTTACTGATTCAAAATTGGACGCAGGAGCACTGATCTGTGCATTGATACCTTCATGCGCCACATAGATACGACCCAATACACCTAAAGCACTCAACTCTTTGTACAGCGTATTGCGAAAAACGTCCGGTTCTTCAATTTTAAAATAACAATAAAAGGAAATGGTAGTGCGTGGAGTAGGATCTTGTTTGATACGATCTTTCAGCTCCTGCCGGGAGACACGATTGTGTAATGCCATAGTTCTTGAAATTTGATCCCGGTCAATCCGGGAAATTATGTTAATTGGTCAGTTGCAGGCTGAACCAAATTTCAGGGGCAAAGATAGAAAAGTTTGAGGTTTGATGTTCAGGGTTTGAGGTTGGGCGCATGCTGGGTGTCAAAGCTTTTTAATAACTGGTTAAGCCTGATCAGTCCGAAAAAAATTGAATGGCTAAAAAAGAATTTATTCGTCGTCCTCGCTGACGCAAAAAACCCCTTGGCTGTAGCCGGTTTTAAGTTCCCACTTGCCATCCATCCAATTTGCAATCAAACCGATATCCAATGTCCCACATTTTTTGGTTCCAGACATTTATAGTAGCTAAGTCCATTTTGATTGGATGAGTAACGCCTAATAATTCATAGTTGTCATTGTAGGCTTGGACTTTCAACCTTGTATAGCCTGGAAATTCTGTTAATAGATGGAGACCGAGACTTTTTAGCTTTTCTTCCCGGTTACTTATAAAGAAAAACTCAATAGGCAAGTTTGATTCTGGCGTTACATTAAAATTATAAATCCTTTCCAGGACATCACCATTGACGCCCAATCCTATCTCCATTTCATAAATATCTTTAGTGAAAAAAGTATTGTGCATTTTTCAAAAATAAGGATGTGTAGTTTATAAGTACATCGATTGCATTGCCTGCATTATTTGTTCCGAAAATAATTCTTTTTCAATTATAAACGGAACAAAGCTGAATAGTTATCGGGATAGCGAACGTATAAAAGTGAGAGCCTTCGCTTTGCTCCTGATAAATAATCACTATTGATTGGTTTTATAAAAACTATACCGGTAACCAAAAGCTTACTCTTATTTAAACTGCACCTTCCCTCCTATCAACCCACCAAATCCTATTCTTACACCAAATTTATTTCCCAAATCCGGTTGATACGCATTGACAAAATCAACCCTGAATAGCTTGAAAATATTTTCCAACCCCACAAATGCTTCTGCATAGTAATTATTCTTGTTTACAAAAAAAGTATTGGCGCCGGCTACCAGGTTCCATCTGAGTTTATTAAATAACGGAATCTTATTTGTCAGTAAGCCATTAAAGTGATGCTCAGCATGACCAAAAACATAAAACTCTTCCGCATTGCTGTAGCGATAATAAGGCGCCAGCTGGAAGCTGTTTACATATTTGATATTATAAAATGTCTGGTTGCCATTAAAATGTT
>CAMLEX010000846.1 GCA_946479055.1 uncultured Bacteroidota bacterium
GTTCAGACAATTGCCTTTCTGATCTTTACCAATTGTGCCAATAATCCCTCCAGCAGATCCAATTTCAGCATATTGGCGCCGTCGCTTTTAGCTACAGCGGGATTGGGATGTGTTTCAATAAATAATCCATTAGCTCCTGTGGCAACAGCGGCTTTGGCTATTGTGCCAATCAATTGAGGATTGCCACCCGTGATACCGGTTGTTTGATTGGGTTGCTGCAATGAATGAGTGACATCCATTACAACCGGTACTTTGTGTTCCTGCATCCAGGGAATATTTCTGTAGTCAACAACCAGGTCCTGGTAGCCGAAAGTGGTACCTCTTTCCGTTAATATTATTTTTTCGTTGCCGGTATTTTTTATTTTTTCTACAGCAAACTTCATGGAAGGGCCGCTTAAAAATTGCCCCTTCTTTACATTTACAATTTTGCCTGTTTCGCCTGCAGCTATTAACAAATCAGTTTGACGACAAAGAAAAGCCGGTATCTGGAGAATGTCAATATATTTTGCAGCAATAGCCGCTTCTTCGTGAGCATGAATATCAGACGTAGTAGGGAGTTTGTATTTATCTCCAACTTTTTTTACCAGTGCCAAAGCAGCTTCATCGCCAATACCTGTAAAAGAAGTAGCACTTGTCCGGTTGGCTTTACGGTAAGATGCTTTGAAAATATAAGGTATGCCCATGTTCTTGCAGATACCCGAAACTTTATCAGCAACTTCCATGATCAGATCTTCACTTTCTACTACGCAGGGCCCGGCGATCAGAAAGAAATTGTTTTGATCAAACGATTGATCAGCGAAAAGGTCTATTAACATTTTTTCCATGGCGCAAAAATAGTTGATAGTTATGAGTTAGAAGACTTGGTTTCTGAAGTTTACCTTTTACTTTTGACGCCTGAAAGATTTATATGATTAAAGAAAAGATACTTGTAATAGGTGCAAGCGGACAGATAGGAGTGGAACTTACGTTGGCGTTGCGAAAGATTTATGGTAATAGTAATGTTATTGCTTCAGACCTGCGGGAACAAAATCCTTTGCTGGAAGGAACCGGTCCGTATGTTTCCCTTGATGTAATGAATAAAGAAATGCTGCATGTTCAGGTGATCCGCCAGAATATAACACAAATCTATTTGCTGGCGGCTATCCTTTCAGCAACGGGGGAGAAGAATCCCGGTCTTGCCTGGCATTTAAATATGCAGGGATTGTTGAATGTCCTGGAAATCGGAAGAGAAGAAAAACTGCATAAAATATACTGGCCATCTTCTATCGCTGTATTCGGCCCTACATCGCCAAGACAAAACTGCCCACAACAAACGATCATTGAACCTATTACTGTGTATGGTATCAGCAAATATGCAGGCGAATTCTGGTGCAATTATTATCACATGAAATATGGCGTGGATGTCCGGAGTCTGCGATATCCGGGATTGATCTCGTATAAGTCTGCACCGGGTGGCGGCACTACCGACTATGCTGTTGAAATGTTTCATGAGGCTCTGGAAGAAAAAAAGTATGAATCTTTTTTAAAAGAAGATACTTACCTCCCGATGATGTATATGCCGGATGCTATCCGCGCCACTATTGAACTGATGGAATCACCGGTGGACAAGATAACAGTGAGAACTTCTTACAATATTTCTTCTATGAGTTTTTCTCCGAAAGAAATTTCGGTGGAGATCAAAAAACATATTCCTGAATTTTCAATTCAGTATAAACCTGATTATCGCCAGTCCATTGCTGATAGCTGGCCACAAAGCATTGACGATAGTGTTGCCAGGAATGACTGGGGTTGGAAGGAAGAATTTGATCTTGCTTCAATGACAAGTGATATGCTCGAAAATTTGGAGAGTGAGCAGAACCACGATTAGTATGATCTAAAAGGATTATGAGGAGATTTTCCATAGTGGAGAAAATATTAAACGAGATATTAAGAACACCAGCTATTTTTTCAGTACATCACCTTGAGCACATTCGGTCATTTCCGAAAAATCCTTCTCAATCCAAAAAATCGTGGTTCTACCTTATAATATTAAATCCTTTGAATGACTGTAAAGGTATTTTTTCAACTTTTACATCAGTAACGACAGCCATTTCGGGTCCTTTTTTACACCATTGAATTATTTCGTCCAATTGTGTTTCTGTTCCGGTTGCAACAATACGAACCGTACCATCAGAACTGTTCTTTACTTCTCCTGTGATGCCATATTCAATGGCTTTTGCTTTGGTTGACTGGCGATAAAAAACTCCATGCACCAGACCTTCAACAGTGATAGAAATACTTTGTAACATTTTTAAAAAGGTATCAGATCAACAATTTGTTCCAGGTAATACTGATCCGTTGCGTCAAATTGATCCAGCTGATCACTATCGACATCCAATACTGCAATTACTTCGCCATTTCGGATAACCGGCACAACAATTTCAGATTTTGATAAACTGCTGCATGCTATATGCCCCGGAAATTTTTCCACATCAGGAACGATCAATGTTTTAGTTTCAGCCCAGCTGCTGCCACATACTCCTTTGCCTTTTC
>CAMLEX010000847.1 GCA_946479055.1 uncultured Bacteroidota bacterium
GAAATTCGCTACCAGGTATTAATTCCAATGAATCTTTTACCAGTTTTAAAAGTCCCACGCCTTGTTCATGTACAAAATAATTATCATCATAAAAAAAGGAGTACATGAACTTTGTTTTTGGTACCCATGTTTTGATCTCTTTTTTTTCATTCATTCTGAAAATATATTCTCTTGATTGAAAATATACTTCTGTACCGTTAACATGAATGGTCCAAACATCGTAGAAGTTCTGGTAAGCCTGCGGAACATATTGCCTTAAAGAAATAGCTTGTGTTTGTCCGAGACTATCCTGGCTCAGATAGCCAAAATCACCGGCAGCGCCATAATAGATCATCCCATTTTTATCACGGGCAAATGATCTTATTAAGACGGGAGGAGCATTCTTAAAAATCACTTTGCGCCATCTTACTCCATCATATTCAAGAATGGCAGCTTGCACACCAAAGTACATGATCCCACGGCCGTCTTCTATGATACACCAGACCTGGGGAAGGGTTTTAAATGTTTTAGGAGTATAGTTGGTAATAAAAGGAAGCCCTTTTTCGGGATTAGGTTGTGCGTTTAACAATAAAGAAAATAGCAAACCTGCAATGCTGTAAATGACGGGCAGATAAGCAAATCTCTTTTGCAATTTGAAAAAGCGGCTATTTCTCATGATGACAAGGCAGTTAATATAAACTTACTTCTCATTCAGGGTTGGGAACAAAAGCCTACAATAGTTTCAATAGTGCGGAGGAGGCCAGAGACTGATTTCTATGAACTGTTGTTAAATATAATACATTCTCAAAAAATAAAGAAGATCAATTTTAGCCCGGTTTAGCCCATTGGGGTAGTTATGGTTTGGTTTAAACCCATTGAAAAAACAACCTTTAAAGAGGAAAAGAATTTATGAACTTTAGATGAGTAAAAATAAAAGCCATGTACATCATTCGTGAAATTTTTCATTTGCAATTCGGCCGCTACCGCGAAGCCAAAACATTAATAAATGAAGGAATGCCAAAACATTTATTGCTGCAACCTTCCGGAAGCCGTATTCTGACGGATTTTACCGGCGAAGGCTATCGCCTTATTATCGAGTTGCCGTATGCTACACTGGCAGATTATGAAGCTGACCTGAAAAAAGAATTAGGCGGTACAGGATGGAAAGAATGGTATGAAAAGTTCAAAGCACTGATGCGCTATTCGGAAAGAGAAATATTGAAACAGGTGATGTAGCTTTTCACTTTTTAGAAGGATTGTCAAATTCTAAAAAGTTAGCAACCCTTACTGTCATTCCCAGATTCCAGGGTTATTTGCGTAAGTTTAACTCAAACTAAAATCAGGACTATGAAGAAAACTTCTTTCTTTATAAGTATATCTTTTGCTCTTTGTTCATTTTATTTTAATAAGCCTGTAATAGCACAGGGGAAGGTTTTTTACGATCCTTCTTATAAACCATCCATATTTACCGATGCAGACCGCATGGAAAAAATAAAAAAGTCTTTTCCTGCTATCGACAGCATATTTAGAAAAGTAGCAGTAGATAATCATTTTCCCGGCCTTGCCTTTGGAATAGTAGTGGATGGTAAACTGGTGTATACCGGTAGTTATGGCTATACAGATTTAGAAAAGAAAATTCCGGTCACCTCTTCATCTTTGTTCCGGATTGCTTCCATGAGCAAGAGTTTTACGGCGATGGCCATTTTAAAACTCCGTGATGAGGGAAAATTAAATTTAGATGATCCGGCATATCGCTTTATCCCCGAATTAAAAAAGTTGAAATATCCTACTGCTGATTCACCACCGATCACTATTCGTCATTTACTTACGCATGGTGCCGGTTTTCCGGAAGATAATCCATGGGGCGACCGTCAACTGGCTGATACGGATAAAGAATTAATAGAGTTTCTAAACAAACAAGTTTCATTTTCTAATCCTCCTGGTCTTGCATATGAATACAGCAACCTGGGTTTTGCTTTGCTGGGTAAGATCGTTACAAAAGTTTCCGGCAAGCGCTACCAGGATTATATCCGTGAAAATATCTGGAAGCCGCTCGGTATGAAAACCTCGGAATGGGAGTATGGCAATGTTGCTCCTGATAAACTGGCGCATGGTTATCGCTGGCTCAATGAAAAATGGAATGAAGAACAACTGCTGCATGATACACCCGATGGATCGTGGGGCGCTATGGGAAGTATGATCAGTTCCATTGATGAATTTGCAAATTATATGGCCTTGCATCTTTCTGCATGGCCACCCAATAATGAAAAAGAAATTGGTCCTGTAAAAAGAAGTTCGGTAAGAGAAATGCATCATCCCTGGCGGTTCAATGGTTTTAATGCCAATTATAAATATCCCGATGGAAGAACCTGTGCTATTGCCTCTGCATACTGTTATGGCCTCGGTTGGACAAGAGATTGCGAGGGCCGTGTGTATATTGCTCATAGCGGCGGGCTGCCAGGGTTCGGTAGTCAATGGAGAATAATGCCTGATTATGGGATAGGTGTAGATCGGAAGAGCACACGTCTGAACTCCAGTCACTACCACAGATC
>CAMLEX010000848.1 GCA_946479055.1 uncultured Bacteroidota bacterium
TTTGATTCTATCAATCCCATCATTCTTAGCCGTAGCAAAGCTTCGCGGATCACTGTTCTGCTCACGCCAAGCGTTTCCGCCAACTCTATTTCTTTGGGGATTGAATCACCAACGTTCAATTTCTTTTCCTTTAATAACTCTACAAGATTAGCTTCTACCTTATCAACCAGCGAACTGGTATCTACAGATTTGAGATTATTTCTTAGTGCGGCTAAATTCATAATATGTATTACTTAATAAGTCATATAAAACTAATTAAATGTGTCAAAAATACAAATAAAAAGTGTAACATATTGGCTATTAGCCTATAATTTATCTTTCAAAATAATTTTGGCGGGATCAGCGAATTATCTTTAACTTTATTATGTCAGACATAATACTCATCTAAATAAAAAATTGCTGTATGAGATCTGCTTATCTCAAATTAGGAACGCTGATTAGCTGTTTTTTGATCGCCGCTTCAGGATGGTCACAGGCTAAAAAAATTTCCGGAACTATTAGTTCCGAAGAAGACGGAAAACCACTTCCCGGTGTAAATGTTGCTATCAAAGGAAAAACGGTTGGCACGCAAACCAATTCAACAGGTGAATACTTCATTGATGCTGCTGAAGGCGATGTGCTGGTATTTACATATACCGGCTATGCAACGCAAGAAGCAAAAGTGGGAAGTTCACCAACAGTTGATTTAACATTGGAAACTTCCGTTGCCAAACTGGATGAAGTGGTAGTAGTTGGTTATGGTACTGCCAAACGTTCTAAGATCACTTCTTCTATTGCAAAATTGGATGCAAAAATTCTGGAGACAGGTTTACGTTCCAATCCTGCACAAGCTTTGGCGGGAACGATTCCCGGATTAAGAGTCTCAACGGGTACAGGCCGGCCCGGTTCTTTGCCTTCTATCATTTTAAGAGGAGGAACAAATTTTGATGGCTCCGGCAGCCCATTGATATTAATGGATGGCCAGATAAGAGGCTCCTTAAGCGATATTAATCCTGAAGATATCGGTAGCATTGAAGTTTTAAAAGATGCATCTGCAACAGCTATTTATGGTGCAAGGGCCAGCAATGGCGTAATTCTTATTACTTCTAAACGAGGAAAGAATGGCCAGTCTTCTATCAGTCTGAATGTTAAAAGAGGAACGAGTTATCTGAATGTTCCTTACAATTTCTTAAGTGCTGAAGATTATATCAAGTGGAGCCGTATGGGTGTGGCACAGGCCATTATCAATGGAACATTTGGAACCATTTCTTCCAACTCAGCTCTTTCCGGAGTTGGTCCAAGGGCTACAGGTAATTTATATAAAGATCCGGTGACAGGAGAAATCCTTGACGGAAACTATGATAACAGGGCTATCTGGAGTGTGATGCGTTTAAACGATGTGAATCGTGAACTGTTGAATCAACCCGGATGGAAGACAATGAAAGATGCGGTGCCCACCAATGCCAGCGGGAATTATGATCCTAATGGAACCTTTGCCGATCTGATCTATAAAGATTTTAATTACGGCGATTATGGTTTGCATGATAAAGCCACGGTACAGGAATACAATGTGGGCATGAGTGGCGGTAATGACCGCGGTGGTTATTTTGCCAACGTAGGTTATTACGATGAAGGCGGTTTATCTCTTAAAACTTTTTATAAGCGTTTAACCTTTACGCTAAACGGAGACTATAAGATTAAAGATTGGTTGAAATCCGAAAGCAGCCTGCAGTTTAACAAAGCAAACTGGAGAGACCAGTCTTTGCAAAATGGTGAAGGAAATTATTGGGGCCGTATGCTATCGGCTCCTCCGACCATGCGTGGAACCAATGCAAACGGAGAATTCATCCTGGGCCGTGATGCCAGCGATGGTAACCCCATTGTCAATATTGATAAATATAAACGCAGTAATCAGTCGGATAAATTCACTTTGGGACAATCATTCAAGGTGGATATCATGAAAGACCTCTATGTAAAACTGGGGGCCATTTGGATGTACGATGAAGGTTTTGGGGAATCTTTCAACCAGGATTTTCGCACTGGTTTGCTGAGCAGGACCAATCCCAATACAGGATGGAACAGAACGAGATTTACAGATGCCTATTTTGACAGAACAATCCGCCAAACATATAATGCTATCGTTAATTACAGTACCACGTTCCTTGGCAAAAACAATATAGATGCGATGGCTGGTTTTGAATATTATGATGCGTATTCGAAAGGTGTTGCTGCAAGTGGTAGCCAGGCGCCTACTGATGATTTCCAGGACCTGCAATACACATTGAATAATGCAACTACTCAAACCCGCGGCACCGATTCTTATCATAACCAGGATCGAATTATGTCTGGCTTTGGCCGCTTGCTTTACGACTGGGATGGTAAATATCTTGCCAGCTTTACCGTAAGACGGGATGGTGTTTCACGTTTGAATGGAGACAATCAATACGGGACTTTCCCCGCTGCTTCTGTTGGTTGGTTGTTGCACAGGGAAAATTTTATGTCTTCCTCGAGAAACTGGTTATCCTACTTAAAGCTCAGAGCAAGTTGGGGTA
>CAMLEX010000849.1 GCA_946479055.1 uncultured Bacteroidota bacterium
GGAAACATTCTTAATCCTTCAGAGTTAAGAAGAATTGACTGCTCGTAGCCTTCGACTGGGATGGATAGAAGCCCGCCTTTGCTATAAGAATATTGTTGAGGCCCAGCGTTCTGAGCAGGCTGAATAACCTTGTCCCGATAACTCCAAACATCTACAGCCACCATAGAAGGATCGGCGTTCCATTCGAGTTCTTTCTGTGCAACAATATCCACCAGCAGATAACGGTTGGTTTTATTAAATCCCTGCAGTCGTGTAATTTGCCATCCTGGTGAAAGATTTATGCTATTATATTTTTCTACAGCAATTGTCATATTAGACTGATAATAGAAAACGGAAGAACTACCTTTTTTATTAATCAGAAAGCCCAATTGTTGTGATCGCTCGTCAAATTGAAAATTACTAGCTATCTCTTCCTTATCTGCTTCCCAGATGCTCTTTTCCGAAAGTTTTTTAGTTAATGTTATCCACCGCAGGTTGCGCTTTGAAGCTTGTTCCTGTACTACAAGCAAAACACTACCTTTTTCATCAAACGCCGCATCAGTTGTATGAGGAAAGGTCTGTTTCTGGCCGCTCACCAAGTTGTATACCACCAAATTTTCCGGACTGCTCTTTTCCCTCCACGCCACCCAGTTACCGCTATTTGTCTTTGGTGTTAAGTAGGAGCCATCAATGATCGCCAGCAATTTCTTTTGGTCCACACCTGTGGCTTCCATAAAAAGGCTGTCACTTTTTTGCCAGAGTAAATGGTGACTGTCCGAAGAAAAATAAAATGGAGCAATAAAAAAATAATTATCATCAATAAAACGTTCAATTTTCCAGTTACATTTTACCGTTTGAAGCACTAAGGTATTCCCGTGTGCTGGCTGTTTCCCCACTATGTAAGCTACATACTGCCCGTTGCCTGATATCTTAATGTCCCCTAGGGTTGGCCAGGTACACAACATACGAGTATCGATTACAGGCTTAGACACATCTTGAGCACTCAACCCAAGGCCACCTCTCAGAATAATTACAAGTATTATTAATCGCTTTCTTAATTGGTTCATGAAATAGATTTTAGCTATACTAATAGAGGTATCTTAGAGAGATACAATTGTGATACTTTAAAAATTGGGGTAGAGAGCTTAGTAGTGATTCACACGGGTAATGCCCGCTGAGGGTGTACCTCCGACTAAGCCTCTAAGTACAATGGTTATAGTTTTAAATCGGGGCAGTCCAGTAGCCAAACTTGTCCCAGTCAGCGTAATCGAGCTTATTAGTGCACCGTTATCAGCTCTTTTTACCTGGAATGTATAAGTGTTTTTTATCTTAGTTGTGGGATAAGTTCTAAACTCGGTCGCTTGTTTGTACTGAATATTGGTAAATTCTAATATTGAGGGAGAGGTTGATAATACCAAATTAACCGCTGGGCTACCAGGTGAAAGGTTAATGAACCGAACTCC
This sequence comes from uncultured Bacteroidota bacterium, assembly GCA_946479055.1. The sequence continues at coordinate 1,443 of CAMLEX010000849.1, forward strand.
CATAATACTATCAGAATATCTAGCAATTGATTCTTTTAGCAGAATTCCTTCCGGGTTAGTAACTGAACCACATAAAAACAAAGTGTATATATCTCCTCCTTGCACTCCAAATTTTGAAGATGTGTAATATGGATGTAACGAATCATTGATTGGGAAGGCATAAATATTGTTCTCACCTGGTAAGAGCCCGACGTTAGCAGATACGTTATTGTTAATTACTTGATTATTCGTGTTCAGTTTCAGTGGCTGGCCTTCTACAATCGTATTTACAACTGTAAGAGTTGCCGCTTCGTTAGTTTCTGGAGCCTGTTTACGACAAGCCGATAATAAGTTAAAACTAAGCAATAAGGCAATTATAGTTGAAGGCTTTTGCATATTCTTAAACATAGATTTGACGTTTTAAAGTTTTAAGTGATTTTTAATTTGCCCATTTGTCCCTGTCTTCCCAGGTGGGCTGATTTTGTTGCATCCGTAGCAGAGTCGACCGTAATACTCTTGCACTTGCAGGGGCTCTAACCACTACCATTTTTTGATAATATGAAATAGCTTCTTCTTTTCTTCCTAGTTTGTACAACAGGTTGCTATATGTGTCACAAGTACCAATCAAAGGCGCCCCCTGCATTTTTTGGGCGATTTGCAAATCTATGGACTGCTGAACCCAATTCACGGCTGCTTCCAACTGCTCTTTTTTGGTACTATGCAGAAATATTTTCCAGGCAACATCACTTAGATAGTTCGCCAATCCAGTCAAGCCATTCATTGGATTGGATGGATCATCAATTATTTTTCTCCGAGGTAAGTCTAATTGAACCTGCTGGAAAAGATAATCGCAGTAAAGCTCCCATTGTAGCTGTTTATTATACCACCATACTTGAGCATTTAAAATTGGTCTCATGGCGAAATCTTTACCATACTTTTTAACAATTATTCCTTCTAGGACTTTCCAATTTGGAGTTTCGTTTTTTGAATCGGCTTTACGAATAACGGTTTGGATTTCTTCTTGAAAAATGGTAGCCTCCAATAATAGCTGAACATAATGCTCACCTTTTTTCTTGCCTAAAATTTCGTCGATTCGATTTATATTATT
>CAMLEX010000850.1 GCA_946479055.1 uncultured Bacteroidota bacterium
AGATCTGTGGTAGTGACTGGAGTTCAGACGTGTGCTCTTCCGATCTTTTTTTTTCGTCCTCAGTTAGCATAATGATGCAAAAATATAACATAACGGGGTCATACACTTGCAACAGCCGTTCTTATTACATATATTGTGTGAACAATCCAATGGCCGTGAAAATACCAATCTTATTAGCCCAGTACTTTTATAGTAATCAACGATTAGATCTGCCCGGCCTGGGCAGCTTTTTATTAGATACGTCCGCCCTTTCTGCATTGCAACATAGCAAACAACGTATGGCTGTCTTAGAGGGTGTTAGCTTTGAAACCAAGCTTTCACTGAAAGAGTCCCCTGATCTTATTGCATTTATAGCTGAAAAAACCGGTAAAATGATACCACTCGCTTCAGCCGACCTGGAATCTCATCTGCAACTGGCTCAGCAATTTTTAAACATGGGAAAACCTTTTTCATTTGAAGGTATAGGCATTCTTTCGAGAGTAAAACCTGGCGAATATGAATTTACATCTATATCGGTACCGACTGAAAAAATAAAGGACTTCAATACCAATGATATTGTATCAACAGAAACAAAAGAACAGCCGGCTTCAAAATATGAATCCTTTCTTTCTTCGGCAAACACAAAATTTGAATGGAAAAAACCTGTTATCGGCTTACTACTTTTATGCGGAATGGGATTGACGATCTGGGGAGGTTATGTTATCTCTCAAAAAAAGAATAAGGCCATAGCACGTACGGCGGCAGAAAAAATTATTCCCGAAGTAATAGCTCCGGATAGCTTGCAGAAAGCTGATAGCATTATCCCGCTTGCTCCAACTACTGTTGCCCAGGAAACTAATTATAAATATGTTTTGGAAATAGCAAAAAGTAAAAGGGCATTTAAACGTTACAATCAATTAAAAACTATCCGGTGGAAAGTACAGATGGAAACTGAAGATTCTATCCAGTACAAATTATATATGTTATTGCCTTCAATGGCCGACACTACCAGAACCATCGATTCTCTTACCGTTATGACAGGAAGAAAAGTTTATATAGAATATTCAAATTGACCATAAAAAAACACCATCAAAAAAGAGAAACATAAGGGGTTTCTCTTTTTTAGTTTCCACGCATTGAAATTAATTCAGCGGAACTTATACATTTTCTATTTCGACATAAATAACTCCTTCTGTTTGCCACTGTGCTTATGCCTTCAGTTTTTTTTCTACTGTCCGCCTTCTTTTGTTCCAGCGCCCCAATGGTTCTCTTTCATATAATGGCTGGCCTTTTTTATCTGAAAGCCCCGTTGCTTTTAATAGAGCCTTACTGAGGGCTGCTACTTTTTTGGTAGCCTGAAATTTTGATGCGTTTTTATAAATCTGCTGAAAAGCTTTGATGCCTGCAATGATAACAGCTTTTTCTTTTTTATACTCCTTATTTTTTCTGTGGATGATCATCAGGCGATCATAGGCATATTCATTTGCCGGATTTTCTTTAATTACTTTTTCAAAAGCTGCGGCCGCTTTTTCCAATTCACCTTTTTGTTCCAGCTCATTTGCCTTGTTTAACCAGTTGCCTGGTTCTTCATTTTCACTCCTATTTTTATGAATGACCTTCATGGACGTAGCGAATATTTTGAAAGAATTGCCTGTATCTTTTGTTTCAAATCTTCAGGACAGTTCGTATTAAAAAGAATATGGGCAGGATCTGCTTCAAAACGATAACACTGGCTGGGTTTTAATTTTTTTCCGCCAATTTCAACAAGATGCCTGTCCAGCTCGCCAAGTTCAGCTTTCACCTTTTCTAACATATCGGGAGCTAATCTGCGCATATAGATATTTATTTAAGAAATTAAAAAACTATGCCAGTTCTCTAACAGGGACATGACTCTGTCCAGTTACATATTACCGTTGGGATTGGTACGCCATTTGGCATCTTCTCTATAAACTTAAGTATATGAATAAATTCTGGCGGAATAATAGTTTATCTGTTGTCTTTGTTATTCTCTTTATAATTGCCTTGCTGGGACAAATTATCGCGGGTTATAATGAGCATAATAAGGAAAGAAAAGAGGAAGGGCAATCCCCGATAAGTTTAAGTTCATATTTACATTCAGGTCATTTTTTGCAGGCTACATTTGAGAACTGGGAAAGTGAATTTCTTCAAATGGCATTATTTGTTGCACTGACCATTTCGCTGCGGCAAAAAGGCTCTTCCGAATCAAAAAAATTGGAAGAAGAAGAAAAAGAAGAAGTGGACCGTGAACCTTCCCCCCAGCGTAAAGATGCCCCATGGCCTGTTTATAAGGGAGGGTTGTTGCTGGACCTATACAAACATTCGCTTACTATCGTCCTCTGCTTGTTATTTGTCATTTCTTTTATCATTCATTTATATGGAAGCCTGAAAGACGAAAATGAGCAACTTGCGCTTAAAGGATTGCCTGCAGAACATATAACGGAATATATAACCAGCCCGCGGTTCTGGTTCGAATCTTTTCAAAACTGGCAAAGTGAATTTCTATCCGTCTTTGCTATTGTTATCTTATC
>CAMLEX010000851.1 GCA_946479055.1 uncultured Bacteroidota bacterium
CCCTGGACATCATTACGGGAACTTGAATTTGCAAGTTTGCAATTGGAAAAAGATATATTGACAGATGAGGAATCATTGAAGTGGCTCAATATGCTAATGGCCCCTGGCGCATCGCTTGGCGGGGCACGACCGAAAGCAAGTGTACTTGATCCTGCAGGTAATTTATGGATAGCAAAATTTCCCAGTGGAAACGACCATGTTGATATAGGTGGTTGGGAAATGGTAGTTAATGTACTTGCTAAAGAAGCTGGTCTGAACATTGCTGATGGCCAGGTAAAGAAATTTAATAGTAAACATCACACTTTTCTTTCAAAAAGATTTGACAGAGTCAAGGGTAACGGCCGTATTCACTTCGCCTCTGCTATGACATTGCTTGGCTATTCTGACGGAGCCGAAGGTGTTTCCTATCTTAACCTGGCTGAATTCATCATGCAAAATGGCGCAAACGTCAAAGACGATCTGGAAGAATTATGGCGACGAATCGTTTTTAATATTTCTGTAAAAAATACAGATGACCATCTTCGTAACCATGGATTTTTGCTCACTCCCCAGGGATGGATACTTTCTCCGGCCTTTGATGTTAATCCTTTTTATCACGGAAGAGGTTTGACACTAAATATTTCTGAGACGGATAATTCTTTGAACTTTGACCTGGCAAGTTCAGTGGCAAAATATTTCAGGGTGTCAGGAAATAAAGCAACTACAATCATTTCTAAAGTACAGCAAGCTGCAAGCAAATGGCAAAAGGTTGCAAAGGCCTATAAGATTCCTGCCAGTGAACAGGATTTGATGGCTCAGGCTTTTGAAAAGTCCGCTCTTTAAAAATATCCGTTATGACATTACAATATTGTTCCGACCTGCATTTGGAGTTCAGGGAAAATAAACAATTTCTAAATCAGCATCTTCTTAAACCTAAGGCTGACACTTTAATATTGGCAGGTGATATTGTCCCATTTACAGGAGATGAATAAGCACAAGATTTCTTTAAATACATTTCAGACAATTTTAAATTAACCTATTGGCTTCCCGGTAACCATGAATATTATTATTCCGATGTTTCTGAACGGTCAGGTTTCATCAATGAAAAAATAAGGGATAATGTATTTTTAGTGAACAACATATCTATTCAGCAAACTGATGTAAGGCTTATTTTTTCTACATTATGGTTAGACCTCCCCAGCCAACTTTTTATCCTTTCGGGGGCCTCGTTTTGCCCTATCGTCTTTTCTACTGCAGCAAGATAATTACGAAGATTATTCACCTTTTGCCACCGCTCTGCTTTTACCAGCAGATCTTTGAATTCGCTTAGTTCATTTTCTTTTAGCTGCTGTGCAACTATCATGGCCTGGCGTTTCCTTTCTATTTCCTCGAAATATTTTCGATGCTTCTCTTGTTCAGCCGTCAATTCGGCGCTGGCTATTTCCAATTTGGAAACAATCTCGGGTAAATAATTTTCCAAAGGTTGTTTTCCAAATAGAGTAAAAACAAGAAACCAGCGACTAGCGCTGGTTTGAGGTCGATTTCTGCGGACCGGACGGGTTTCCAGAATCCGGTATAATATGTTGAAAATCAATTACTTGATTTATTTACTCTATCAATTACTCTATCAATTTAAAGAACTTACTCCACTTTACCTAAGCAGATACATCCTTACAAATATAGCAAATATGATACAGAATAAAGTGAAAAAATGAACGAATTTCGAGACCATTTGCCTCAAGAGTCACTTCAAAACGATTTACCTGACACTTGCCAATTTCTAGTGCTGATAATAACACGGCGCCTTGATTTTACACGCCTTAACATGCACTCACTTAACGCCGTTGTTTGGTAATATGGCTAATTACCGAGAAATGTATAAATCTTGCCTTTAAATGTTCAAGTGGATGGTAATAAGGTGATAGATTTTTGTGTCATAAAATTTACAATTATGAACACAACAAATCAAAAATCAAAAATCGTTCTTGTAACCGGTGGTAGTCGGGGTATAGGAAAAAGTATTGCCTTACATGCTGCTCAGCGTGGCCTTGGCGTAATCCTCACCTACAACAGCAATCCGGATCAGGGGCAGGCCGTAGCAGACAAAATCAATGCCGATGGCGGCAAAGCTGTTGCTTTACAATTGGATTCTGCTAAAACAGCCTCATTCGCCGATTTTACCAGTCAGGTAGCACAGGTATTACAAAAAGAATGGAACCGGGAAAACTTCGACTACCTGGTAAATAATGCAGGGATAGGCCAGCGAACACTTATCAAAGACACTACCGAAGAGATCTTCGATCAACTTGTGAATGTAAACTTCAAAGGCGTGTTTTTTCTTACGCAAAAGCTAATTCCTCTGATGGTTGATGGGGGTCAGATTATCAATATCTCATCCGGACTTGCCCGTTTTGCCTTCCCAGGTGTGGCGGTATATGGTGCACTTAAAGCAGCAACAGAAGGGTTGACCAGGTATTTTGCTAAGGAATATGCCGAAAGGAAGATCAGGGTAAACAGTGTTGCCCCAGGTGCCATCGACACAGAGTTT
>CAMLEX010000852.1 GCA_946479055.1 uncultured Bacteroidota bacterium
TGATATTGCAGATAATTTTTTACCGGAAACGGAGAATGGACCCGAATCTGTTTTTGCTATTCAGTTTACTATAAATGATGGTACTACTGCCGGCAGATTGAGCTACGAAGATGGATTGAATTATCCTCATGGGGCGCCACAATATGGCTGTTGCGGTTTTCATGCGCCTAGTCAAAACCTGGTAAATGCTCACACCACTGACGCAAATGGGTTACCCAATTTTACAACATTCAATAATAGCATTGCGGATTTGAACACTGCAACAGTAGATCCACGTTTGGATCATACAGTAGGTATAGACGGCCATCCCTATAAATATGATAATACAAAACCTTTCAGTAATAGTTGGGTCCGTGATGCCGGTGTATATGGTAACTTTCATAGCATGCGTAATCAACAACTGTCAACAAGTTCATCTTATTTCAAACTCGGGCCATTTATGGGCACTGCAAAAAATTATGACATTCTCAGGTACGATGATATTTTATTGATGCAGGCGGAAGCATATATTGAATCCGGACAGCAGAATAACGCTTTGCCGTTGATCAATCAGATCAGGGCAAGAGCGGCAGCAAGCACCGGAAGATTGAAAAAACTGGATGGCACATTCGCTTCGAAATATAATACCAAAGAATATTCTGCTATAGGGTGGACCCAGGAGTATGCCCGTAAAGCATTGCAATGGGAAAGACGTTTGGAATTTGCAACGGAAGGAGCTCGTTTCTTTGATTTGGTAAGATGGGGAATTGCTGAACCAACTTTAAATGCCTATATAGCTGTTGAAAAAACCAGGAGACCTTTTTTAGCAACAGCTAAATTTACAGCAGGAAGAGATGAGTACCTGCCCATTCCGCAAGCTGAGATCACATTTACCAAAGGTTTGTATAAACAAAATCCTAAATACTAAAAAGCTGAAGAAATCAATTTCTGGCAATTCATAAAATTAAAATTGGACTAAGCGGGTATTTATTGAAGCAGTTGTTTTAAACAGGAGGAGGTTTTACTTCCTCCTTTAATTCAGTTTGGACGGGAAAAATTATAAATGGATTTATTTTAAAAAAACAAGATCATGTTTACACTATACAGAATAACGATTGTGTTTTTTTTCATGATAGGAACCATCTTGAGTAAACCGGTTTCTGCTCAAAAATTATATCACGAAACACACCGACCCCAGGTTCATTTTTCACCAAAGGCTAAATGGGTAAACGATCCCAATGGAATGGTATATCACAATGGTGTTTATCATTTATTCTTTCAATATTATCCTGACAGCACCATCTGGGGACCAATGCATTGGGGACATGCTACCAGTACTGATTTAGTTCGCTGGCAGGAGCAGCCCATTGCTTTATATCCCGATAGCCTGGGTTATATTTTTTCAGGTAGTGCAGTAGTTGATAAAACAAATACATCTGGTTTAGGTAAAAATGGTAAGGAGCCATTGGTAGCTATTTTTACGCATCATGATCCGGCAGGAGAAAAAGAAAAAAGAAATGATTATCAAAATCAAAGTATAGCTTATAGCCTTGATAAGGGGAAGACCTGGATAAAATACCCGGGAAATCCAGTGTTAAAAAATCCGGGTATCACTGATTTTCGTGATCCTAAAGTAATGTGGTATGAGCCGCAGAAAAAATGGGTGATGACGCTGGCGACCAAAGACTATATTACGTTCTATTCTTCCACCGATTTAAAAAACTGGACAAAAGAAAGTGAGTTTGGAAAGGAGATCGGCGCACATGGCGGTGTATGGGAATGTCCTGATTTATTTGCGCTGGACGATAAGGGTAAAAAAGTTTGGGTGCTGATCGTAAATCTAAATCCCGGTGGCCCCAATGGAGGATCTGCTACACAATATTTTTTGGGTGATTTTGATGGTAAAACATTTACCGCTTCGCATACAGATACCCGTTGGTTGGATTACGGCCCTGATGAGTACGCAGGCATTACCTGGTCTAATACGGGAAACCGGAAAATATTTTTAGGATGGATGAGTAACTGGCAATATGCAAACCTGGTTCCAACAAAAACATGGAGAAATGCGATGACCATAGCACGGGATTTAAAACTAAAGCGTGTTGGAAATAATATTTTCATCGCATCTCAACCGGTTCCGGAACTATCTAAAATTCAGTCTAAGCCCGTTATTGTTCAAAATATCAAAGTGACCAATACTGTTGATCTGGCTAAAAAAACAGGAAAGATCATGTTCCCCTGCCGTCTTAACCTGGCCCTGGATGAGATAAAAGATTTTTCATTAGTAATTGCCAATGATGCCGGTGAAGAAATAGTGATCGGTTATGATAAAAAGCAGAACCAGTATTTTATTGACCGCACTAAATCGGGTAAAATTGATTTTCAAAAAGATTTTGCTGCCCGGCATGTTGCTCCACGCTTCACGGATAATGGCAAAATGAATCTCTCATTAGTGATTGATGCAAGTTCTGTAGAATTATTTGCTGATGACGGATTAACGGTAATGACGGAAATTTTCTTTCCCAGTAAACCATACAGCCAAATT
>CAMLEX010000853.1 GCA_946479055.1 uncultured Bacteroidota bacterium
CAATGCCATAGCTGCATTGGCCAGTACTACTGCATTCTGCGCCCAGTTGCCTTCTCCTTTTATGATGGTAGAAAATATTTTTGCCGCTTCTTCCACTGTCCTGCCTCCATGAATGTCTGAAGCGGAAACTGTTCTTTTCCCCAACTGCTCCGGTGTCATTATTTTTTCTCCTTCATTGGTGATCACCTTGGTATCGCTTGTCAATGATATCTCATCATAACCATCCAGGCTGTGAATAATAGTAAAAGGTTTTCCAGCTAATTGTAAAAGATAATTATAGATCCGCGCCATTTCCAAACTGTATACTCCTACTAACTGGAACTGTGGTGAGGCAGGATTTACCATCGGACCCAGCATATTAAAGAAAGTACGCATCGCCAGGTTTTTGCGGATAGGCCCAACTGTTTTCAATGCCGGATGAAACAATGGCGCATGCAAAAAGCAGATATTAGCTTCTTCTACTTCCTTCTTCAACCTGTCATTGTCGTTTTTAAATTTATATCCCAATTGCTCCATTACATTAGAAGCACCGCTGATGGAAGAAGCTCCATAGTTGCCGTGCTTGGCAACTTTTTGCCCCGTACCTGCAACGATAAAACAGGAAAGCGTTGAAATATTAAACGTATCCTTTCCATCTCCGCCCGTGCCTACAATATCAATTGTTTCAAATCCATTCAGATCAACCGGCACACATAATTCCAGCAGTGCATCCTGGAAGCCCTGCAATTCTTTAATAGTAATGCTGCGCATCAGGTACACAGTCATAAAAGCGGTTACTTCATGTTCATTGTAAACACCTTTACCGATGTTCACCAGCACTTCCTTCGCCTGCTCACGGCTTAGTGTTTTGTGTTCGAATAAGTATAGTAGTATTTTTTTCATTGTCTGAACTGGGATTAATAGGATTTATTGGATTGAATGGGATGTTGAACTATAGTTGGATTGTACTTTTTATTTGTGAAACGATGAAATTCTACCCGCTTTGAACCAAAGTTTATCAGCAACCCTACCTCAAGATTGTATGCTTCCAAATAATTTATTGCCTGGGCGATATGAACATCTTCTAATTTAATAATTGCCTTGAGTTCCACACTAATCTTTTCCTCTATTAAAAAATCAACTCTTCTTGTTCCAATTTGCTGATCCATGTAATATATAGGCATTTCAAATTCCCGTGCATAGTTAATTGTCATGGCTTTTAACTCCAGTTCTAAAGCCCTTTGATAAATGACTTCCTGGAAACCATTCCCCAAAGTACCATGCACCCGGAAGGCAGCCCCGATTACTTTCTCCGTAATATCTCCATATTTATACTCGGCCATATAAAAAGATTATATTTTCCCTTTCTCAAAAATCTCATTCATCCTATCAATCCCCGTTCAGATATTTTTCTCAAAAATCCCATTCATCCTATTAATCCCAGTTCAGATCTTTTTCTCAAAAATCTCATTCATCTCCCCAATCCCAGTTCAGACTATTCCCCAGTTCAGACCGACAACCAATTCCTCAATATCTCCTCCCCCCTCGGTGTCAGCACACTCTCCGGGTGAAACTGTACTCCCTGTACATCATATTTTTTATGCTGTAATGCCATGATGTAATTGTTATCGTCTCTTGCTGTTACTTCCAACTCATCAGGAAAATTTTCATCCGATACGATCCATGAATGATAACGGCCCACTTCAATTTCGCCAGGTAATCCTTTAAAAAGTTTGCTTTTCACTGTATCAATTTTGCAGTTGGTAGCTACACCATGATATACGGTTGACAGGTTCACTAACTTCCCGCCAAAAGCTTCGCCAATTGCCTGCTGACCCAAACAAACTCCTAATATGGATTTAGTAGCTGCATATTCTTTTATTAATGGCAATAACAGACCTGCTTCTTCGGGTATGCCGGGGCCGGGTGATAAAATAATTTTATCATAGTCTTTTACTTTTTCCAAAGGCAACTGATCATTGCGGTATACATCCACTTTCTGATGCATTATCTTTTCAACCAAATGCACCAGGTTGTAGGTAAAAGAATCGTAATTATCGAAAACAAGAATCTTCATTGTATTGCTCATTAGTGTTCTGAACGCTGAAGAGTGCGACGCAACAAAAGTTGATAGTAGCACAACAGCTGGGTAAATAAAAAAAATTAATTATTAAATCTTCAAATAACTTAAAGGGACTCCGCTAACTCAATCGCCTTTTTCAACGCCCCCAATTTATTATTCACTTCCTGCAATTCACTTTCCGGCTGCGATGCAGCTACTATACCTGCGCCTGCCTGGTAGATCAATGTATTATTCTTACTTAAAAAAGTGCGGATCATAATAGCATGGTTGCAACTGCCATCAAAACCCATAAATCCTATACCGCCACCATAATAAGATCTTGAAGTCGGCTCATAACTATCAATCAGCTCCATTGCTTTAAATTTGGGCGCACCACTCAATGTACCTGCAGGAAAAGTTTTTGCCAGCAGCTCGAATGGATTGCTTGCAGGTCTTACTTTGCCAGTCACTTCACTGACAAG
>CAMLEX010000854.1 GCA_946479055.1 uncultured Bacteroidota bacterium
ATAACGCCCATCGGGTGAAAACACGGGTTCATTTACATCCTGCTGATCGTTCTTTCTTGTTGTTAATTGCAAACCGCCTCCACCACTTATATGATACATCCACATTTCTCCTGCACCTAATGACCGGTTGGAAGTAAAGTGCTTTCTGGCAATGATATATTCACCATCCGGCGCCCATGCCCCATTATTTAATAAACGAAAATTTTCTTTCGTGATTTGCCTTGCATTACTGCCATCACGATTCATGACCCAAATATTATCTCCGCCACCTGCATCGGATGTATACAATATTCTTTTCCCATCAGGACTAAACCGGGGTTGTACTTCAAAAGCATGGCCAGCTCTCAAAACTTTCGCCTCACCGCCTGTAGCAGGCATAGTATAAATATCGCCGAGCAGATCAAATATGATTTCTTTTCCATCCGGAGAAATATCTACATTCATCCAGGTTCCTTCGTTCACTGTAAATGATACTTCCTTATAGTGGCCTTCAGGATTGCTGACATCCCATTTTTTTTCTTTCTCTTTTTCTTTTTTCTCCTGGGCCTGAACACAAAGGATATTGGAAAGAAAAATAATACCGGCAATCAGTTTATAGTTATGCATGTAGATATGTTTGGAACGAAAATAAATAAAAGTTGGGCAGCGGGTTGAAGGTAATATTCGTGATAAAAGCCTGTCGTCCGCGAAATCTTAGCATCAAATTTGTTATTTATCAATTGTCTCATCAGGTTAAATTTTTCCCGATGCAACCGACGAATCCCGAATTGAGAATGCGGCAGGAACTGATCAACTGTCTTACCCATGGTTTCGGTATCCTGTTTGGTATTGTGTGTATTCCTATCTTAATAACTGAGGCAGCTAAAAATGGCAATCCTGCAGGTACAGTAGGAACAGCAATCTATGGTTTTTCATTTCTTATGGTTTTTACGTTTTCTACTTTGTATCATGGCTTTCAACAGCAAAGAATAAAAAAACTGATGAAGATATTTGACCACATCAGCATTTATTTCCTCATAGCAGGAACCTACACTCCCTTCCTGCTTATTTATATGAACAATAATTTGGGAATCACTTTATTGATCATATTATGGAGTTTAACTCTCGTAGGAACCATATTCAAATGTTTTTTTTGTGGACGCTGGGAAATTTTTTCCACCATCATTTATCTTGCAATGGGCTGGATCATGTTGGTAGCCGGCCGCAGTTTTTTTATTAATGTGCCCACGCCTGTTATCGTATTAATCATAACCGGAGCCGGACTTTATACATTAGGAGTCAGTTTTTATATCTGGGAAAAATATATCTATAGTCATGCCGTATGGCATTCGTTTGTACTTACTGCCGCTATTTGCCATTACGTAGCTATTTTAATTACAGTGTGATCTTATTACAGTAGCCTATTTTTTAAATTATTTTAAACATCGAAATGCTGCCTGGTTTCAAGTCACCGGCATATGATTTATAGAATTTTTTGAGTTTAAAATCATTGATATTTTTTTTCGTTATTCTTTTCAGAGCGGTTGCACATTCTGAATTTTTCAAATTAACTTTTATAAAAAATCTTGAATTCCTATTTGAAATGCACTGGTGTTTCTTATTAAGTTATTAATTCTCCGTAAATTAGGATACCAAAAAACAACCGCATGAAAAAGTTCTTTTTAAACCAAACACGAATTCTCTTTTTGGGAATCCTGTTATCCTTGTCATTCAACCCACTTTCCGCACAGGTAACAACCGCTACTCTCAGCGGTATTATTAAAGATTCAAAAGGCTCCGGGCTTGAAGCTGCCACCGTCACGGTGGAATTTCCCGATGCAGGTATCAAACAAGTCCTCATCACCAGGTCAGATGGACGATTCACTGTACCCAACCTACGGGTAGGCGGACCTTATCGCGTAACAGTTGATCATGTAAGTCATGCACAGGCTATTTCCGAAAATATTTTCCTGGAACTGGGCTTGAATAATACTATTGAATTTTCATTACAGGATAAAACAACAGAACTTGGTGGTGTAACAGTATCAGCCAGTGGTGCCAAAATTTTTGACAATAAAAGAACAGGTGCTTCTACTAATATCAGTAGCCGCTTGTTGAAAGAGTTGCCCACTATCAGTAGATCTGCAGATGATTATCTCCGGTTAGCTCCTTCCGCTTCTGCGAACTACAATGGTATGTCATTTGCCGGCCGCAACGGGCAATACAATAATTTTTCGTTGGATGGTGCTGTTTTCAATAATCCATTTGGCCTGGATGCCCCTACTCCCGGCGGTCAGACCAATGCACAACCCATTTCACTCGACGCTATTGAACAGATACAGGTAAACATTGCTCCTTATGATGTAACACAGGCCGGCTTTACGGGTGCAGGTGTAAATACCGTTACTAAATCTGGCAGCAATAGATTTTCCGGAACGGCTTATGTGTTTTATCGAAATGAATCATTGACCGGTAAAAAAGTAAATAAAAATAAATTGGTTGTCCCTGATCTTAGTCAATTGCAAACCGGTTTTACATTAGGT
>CAMLEX010000855.1 GCA_946479055.1 uncultured Bacteroidota bacterium
TGTATCTGTCATGTATAATTTAGTCGCCATTTCCTCCCAATGATAACCGGGTGTGTCAGCATTCCAGTACATGATCTTCCGCCAACCCGCAGTATCCAGGTTTTGTTGACGGGATAATACCTGCGCAATTTCTTCTTTGTACGATGGCGGCTTAGCTAAGCGATACTCTTTTCCTGATTGAATGAACCAGGTTTTCCAGTTGCCGGCACCTGGTTCTATCTGTGCTTGCAAATAAGTACACATTAATAATATAACTGCACTAACAAGTAAATTCTTTTTCATATACTAAGTATTTTATGACAAGAATAGCTGATTAAAAAGGTCAATCAAGCCGGCAGTCAACAAACAGCTGATCATGGTAAACAAACTACGTTCTTATGCCAATCGTGTGGTGAATAGTCAATGGTGAATGGGCAATAGTGAATAGATCACGCTGTTGAAAATTTCCACTAATTAAATTCGTCATTGGGAAATGCTTTACCTTATAAACATTGACCATTCACTATTCACCATTGACATTTTTACGTCATTCGTTTACTCAAGGGCCCGTTCTATAGACTATATTATTCAAAGGGAAAGATTTGCCGATATTTATCATCCTAAACAACAAGATGAAGCTATCATTTGACAAAAAGCAATTCACTTTTTACCTGTGGCTCGCTCTTGGCTATTTATCGTTGCGGCTGCTCATTGATATATCAACTGATCCGGAAACGTTTTTCCCGGCAAGATTGGTAAACAATATCTGGTATATCGTCTTTGTTACCGTTGTCAATTTTATTTTTTTCGAGTATACCGCTCCTTTTGTGTTGCGGAAAAGACGTTATATCATTTATAATATCCTGATTGGTATTCCTCTGTTGTGGGTCCATCTGCTATTATGGTCGTATGGCTTATATGCATGGCGCCAGTTTGGTATCGCCTTACAGTTTTTTACGCCATTGACCACATTCGATTCATTGAGTCACGCAGTAGAAACGCAAATGGGATTTAGTGCCGGATCAATTTTCTTTTTTGGCATCATCAGGCATATCTACCATTACCGAAAACTAAAAATGGCGGCGCAACAGTTGCGCATTGAAAAGCAGGCTGCGGAGTTGAACTATCTCAAGTCGCAAACCAATCCGCATTTTTTATTCAATACATTAAATAATATTTATTCATTGGCCAGAGACAAGTCTGACCTTGCCCCGGAATCCATTTTACGTCTGTCGAAAATATTGCGCTTTATGCTGTATGAAACCAGCGGAGAATATATTGCGATAGAACAGGAACTGAAAATCATCAGTGATTACATTGCTCTTGAAAAATTACGTTATGATGAATCTTTACGAATTAATTTTAATTATGACATTGAAGATATGAAACAAGCCCTGCCCCCATTGTTACTTATTCCATTGGTAGAAAACGCTTTCAAACATGGTGTTTCTGAAACAAGAAACCAACCCTTTGTCGATATTCATCTTTCAGTAAAGAACCGTCAGCTAGCTTTTATTGTAAAAAACTCTGCTGAAAAAAACGCTGAGGAATTAAGTGTAAAAGAAAATATTGGCCTTTCCAACCTAAGACGCCAGTTGGAATTACTCTATACAGATTTTAATTTGTCAGTTCAGCAGGGTGAATCTGTGTTTACAGCTGATTTAAAAATAAATCTTGCCAGCCATGTCTAAAATAAAATGCATTATCATAGAAGATGAGCCATTGGCCGTAAAAGTCTTAGCTGATTATATTTCGCAGGTACCGTTCCTGGAATTACAAGGATCATTTAAAGATGCTATTCTTGCCACCGACTATTTGCGGGATAATCATACCGATCTTATTTTTTTAGACATCCACCTGCCTAAATTAAAGGGCATGGCATTTTTAAAAACGCTGACCCATCCGCCTGCTATAATTATTACCACGGCCTACCATCAATATGCCGTGGAGGGATTTAATCTGAACGTAACAGATTACCTGTTAAAGCCATTTGAATTTGAACGTTTTTTAATAGCCGTAACCAAAGTGAAAACAGCGGAAACAGAAAAACAGAAATCAAATGAAAACCCCGAAATAAAAGATTACCTGTTTCTCAATGTGCAAAAAAAGAAAGTGAAGATTTTATTTTCTGAAATCGTTTATATCGAAAGTCAGCGGGAGTATATCAGGATCATAACAACAAAAAAAGAATACATCTCCAAAATGGGCACACATGAAATCGAGACCATTTTGCCTTCTCATCTTTTCAAACGGATTCACCGGTCTTTTATCATTTCAGTCAGCAAAATTGAATCATACACGGCAGAAATGGTAGAGGTGAATGGCGTATCCATCCCTATTGGCAGGGGGTATAGAGATATAATAGAAAACTTGTAATTTTTTTTACTCACCAGGAATTAGCTGAGACCCACCGCTGCTCGTTGTTTTGCCAGGATAATAATTTGTCAAATTTTCTTTTGCTTTTTTGATGCTTTTGCTTTTTTGTTAAAGTCTATGCATAAGCTTAACCAAAACTCAAAATCCTTT
>CAMLEX010000856.1 GCA_946479055.1 uncultured Bacteroidota bacterium
TTCCGGGGTTAGGTTTGCGGACCAGGTCGTCGTTATGAATAGAATCAGCGTAAAAAATGGCGTCGATCTTACCACCTTTCTTTTCAATACCTGTTAGCATTTTTTGATGAACAGCATCAAGGTCGGCAACAGACATTAGCCCTCTGCCGACACCCCGCTGGTTGGTCGCGATTATAATACGGCCAAATTTTTCTTTGAATAATTGGAAGACTTCCGGTACGCCATCGTAGAAAATATATTCACCGGGATTGAAAATATAGCTTCCGACTTTGTCATGATTAAGTACGCCATCCCTGTCCAAAAATAATGTCCAGTTCTTGTCGATCTTTCGTAAATCAAGAGGCGGTTGTTTCAGTTCTTCCTGTACACGTTCATAATCTTCAGGTATGCCGATATCAATAAAATAATTATCCTGTATGATAGCTGCTATTTTTCCTTCTTGATAATACTGTTCTAAAAAATCTTTTTCGAATGAAAACTTTGCCGGAAATTTTTTAGCAAGAAAATTTTCAACATTTAAAACATAGATACCTCCATTGATAAGACCGGTTTCATAAAATTGTTTTTCCTTAAAATCTTTTACAGCAGCATTTTCATTCAGTTCTACTACACCATAGCGATCAAACTGCTGCATGGATTTTAAGGCCAGGGTACAATCAGCTTTATGCTCAATATGAAAAGAGAATAGTTCTTTGCCATTTATTTTAAACAGCGTATCGCCGTTGGCTATCATTACATTTTTTTCGGTTGCCAACTTGCAAGCCAGTTGAATAGCTCCGCCTGTTCCGAGAGGTTCTTCCTCAATTGAACATTCATATTGCAGTGTTGAAAACTGATCTTTTAAATATTCTTCAATGATCTCATGCTTATAACCCAATGAGAAAATAAATTTTTCTATGCCCTGGCTACGGAGATAATTGATTACATAAAATAAAAAAGGCCTGCCTGCAACGGGGGCCATACATTTGGGTAAATCGCTGACAACAGATCGAAGCCGCGTCCCTAAACCCCCGGCTAATATGATTGCTTGTTTAATTTCCATTTCCTGTGATCCTTTAATCTAATATCCCGATAGCTATCGGGAACCTGTTCAGACAAATATTTTTTCCTCTACCAGTTGGCAAATAATATGACCGATCAAAATATGGCTTTCCTGTATGCGGGGTGTATCGGTAGAAGGAACATTGATCAGGTAATCGCTTACTGATTTTAATTGTCCGCCTGTCGTACCTGTAAAGCCAATAGTGACCATTCCTTTTTCTTTGGCTGTTTCAAAAGCCTTGATGATGTTTTTTGAGTTGCCCGAAGTAGAAAGACCGATCAATACATCACCATGCTGACCGATACCATCAATTAGTCTTGAATAAATAACATCAAAACTATAATCATTTCCAACAGCCGTGAGATAAGATGTATTGCAATGCAAAGCCTCGGCAGGCAATGCTTTCCTGTCCGTATAAAAGCGACCGGAAAATTCAGCCGCCAGGTGCTGGGCATCAGCGGCACTACCGCCATTACCACAGAACAAAACTTTATTACCGTTCCTGAAAGCAGTAACAATTTTATGGATACAACTATTAATGGTTTGCAATAAGAGTTCGTTTTCTAAAACCTGTTGTTTGGTATCAATCGAGGCTTTGATGATGCCGGTTATTTTTTCTTTCATCACTTATACAATTTTAAATGCTGTAAATAGATAGTTATTGGCAGCACCAATTAATTCCACATTGATATAGTATGATTTAATGAAATTGTTAAAAGCGAGGAACTCATGCGATGGGACAAGGTATTCATCAAATAAAATAATGTCACCTTTTTTTAATATTGGAGCCATACTGGCAAGAGAATACAAAGTAGATGTATAGAGATCAGCATCCATATGAATTACCTTGGGATTACTGCTGTTATATTTTTGTATAAAGCCAGGCAAGGTTTGCTGAAACAAACCTTTATAAAAAGTAACACGACTGTCTTGTATGTCAGGCGCCTTTGACCCTTCAGACATATCGCCGGCTTTGAAAGGGCCCCAGTCTTCGGGCAAGCCTTCAAAGGTATCAAAACCGTGAAACCGTGAAAGCGGATTAGTATTATGTTCTACCCACCATTTAAACGAGTTTCCACTTGCTACACCAAATTCAATGTATTCAATAGGATTATTGTTTGTTTCTGTATCTATGATATGCTGATAAAGCAAAAGCCGTTTACTATAATCAAACTTGTAAGAAAAAAAATCATTAAAAGAGCTTTTCTTTTTTTGTTGGTGTGCCCAGCGGGAGAGCCGTGACATATTGGCCAGGTTCAGAAACATTTTTTCAAAAGGGCCAAAGATAATGTGGAGCCTGAGCCATAAAAATGTTTTTTTCAGGTTCCTTGCAAAAAAGAAAAATGTTTTCATCAGAAAATGTTTATTGTTTAAAGATTGCTTTGTTTATATGCCTGTTTGTAATCGGTTTAAAGATCGGAAGAGCGTCGTGTAGGGAAAGAGTGTAGATCTCGGTGGTCG
>CAMLEX010000857.1 GCA_946479055.1 uncultured Bacteroidota bacterium
TGCTGTCCGCCTATTTCGAACCAGCCATGTCCGTCTACGCAATAAAAAAGAAAATTCTCCGGCAGGCCTTTCTTGCGATAGGTGTAATGATCTTTGGCCTTGGGATAGTAGCCAATACTGCAGATATGCAAATGCTTTAATAATGAATTACCATGCACCCTGGATTTAAGAATGGTTTTAGGGATTTCGATCCTTTGTCTTCCCACACCATACCAGATATTCTTATGTGAGCCTTCTTTATTGTCTTTTTCTTTCATATGTGCAGTCCAATCAACATTGGCCTGGTAAATTACTGAAAAGTTTTAAACAACTCCTAAACGATGCCCGATAGTGCAGGATAGCAGATAAGGCTAAATATTTATTTTCGTTTCTATTTAAAAAATCAATTTATAAATGAATTCTTTTCGTCTGTCTGCCAGGCTATCATCTTTGCTCATCCTGATTTTTATCCTGGGCAAAAATGCTTCATTCGCTACCATCACTCTTCCCTCTTTCTTTAGCGATAACATGGTACTCCAACAACAAACCAATGCAGCTATCTGGGGCTGGACTCAGCCAGGCAATACCGTACGCATAACTGCTTCATGGAACAAAAAGAAATATATAACTAAAGCAGATGCCTCCGGAAAATGGAAATTAAAACTCAGCACGCCTGTTGCGGGTGGCCCTTATAAAATAACGATCAGTGATGGTAAACCCGTGGTATTGCAAAATGTAATGATCGGTGAAGTATGGCTTTGCAGTGGGCAATCCAATATGGAAATGCCGATGAAAGGATTCAGGGATCAACCGATATTGGGTTCCAACGATGCTATTTTTAGTTCAGCTAATAATAATATCCGGCTTTATATCGTTCCCCGGTCTGTAAAAGTGCAGCCGCAGGATACAAGCAAGAACTCATCATGGAAGATAGCTGCACCGGAAACAGTCAGTAATTTCAGCGCTACTGCTTATTATTTTGCAAGAATATTACAACAACAATTGAAAGTACCGATTGGCATTGTAAACATCAGTTATGGTGGTTCACCGGCCGAAGCATTTATGAATGAAACTGCTTTGAAAGAATTTCCGGAAATAAAAATTCCTGCACTTGGGGACTCAGCTAAAATCAATAATAAAACAGCTACTACTTTATATAATGGAATGCTGCATCCGTTTATTGGCTATACCATTAAAGGCTGCATCTGGTACCAGGGAGAAACCAATTATGATCGTCCTGATGAGTATGAAAAACTTTTCCCGGCTATGGTTAAAGAATGGAGAGAGGAATTCGAACAAGGTGATTTCCCTTTTTATTTTGCACAGATAGCGCCTTATAATTATGTTCGGTTACCAAATGCAGGGCAAAGTGTTAAATACAATTCCGCTTACCTGCGTGATGCTCAAAGAAAGGCGGTTGCTAAAATACCTAACAGTGGCATGGTAGTGTTACTGGATATTGGTGAGGAGAACAGTATTCATCCTGCCAACAAAGAAGTAGGTGGCAAACGTTTTGCATATCTGGCATTGGCAAAAACCTATGATCATAAAGGCTTTGCTTTTACAAGTCCTTCAGTCGATTCATTACTGATCAATGGCAATATCGCCACTATAAAATTTAAAGATGCTCCTAACGGGGTAACATCTTTTGGTAAGCCGGTTGTCAATTTTGAAATAGCTGGTGCTGATAAAATATTTCGTCCGGCCAAAGCGATTATTTCAAGAAGCACTATTTTAGTTTCATCACCCGATGTACCGGCGCCGGTTGCTGTTCGTTACGCTTTCAAAGATTTTGTAGCAGGAGAATTATTCAGTACGGAAGGGTTTCCTGTTTCTTCGTTCAGAACAGATGAATGGTAACCCTGTCTCCGCCAGTTGGCGGAGAAATTAGGCTATATAGTTTTTTATCCTTCGACATTTCTTGGGGAAATAAATTATATAGGTGTTACCATCGACAATACTACTATCATCGTCCCTTGCGTCGCACTCTTGTGCTGCATTAATTCTATTGAGCATTTTCGCAGTATTCTACTGATATCGGAAGGCTGTTTGCTATTCAGCATTTTTGAACATTACTTCAATATCCTCTTTTCTTTCCTCGGGTAGGACTTTCATTGTAATGATCTTTCCGTTTTTCAATTCAACTTCAACAGTCGTATTGTAAGGCGCATGTAATTTGAAATGAACATCTATGTTTTTTGGCCATGCAGGAAAAAGTAATATTCTTTTAGCATCTGTTTGCAATAACATTTCCTGCAAGCCGATCATACCGCTCCCACCCCAATTGTGATCAGGTACCCAATCATAACCCGGCCCCCAGAATGCAGGGAATCTTCTGCCTGAATTTTCAAGCTTTAATGATGTTAATCGCCATGCTTCATTAGTCAATCCTAATCTTGCAGCAAAAATATTATCCTGCTTCCATCCTATATGGCTTCTGAATTTTACCACATTGGTATCGTAGTTCCATGTATTAAGAGCTGTATCCAATCCCGGCTTAACTACACCATAAATTCCCCATG